>NZ_JAIUKC010000225.1:0-11327 GCF_020177435.1 Saccharopolyspora sp. 7B
CCGCGGCGCCGGGCCAGGGGATCCAGGCCTTGGGCGGCCATCGGCAGCGGGCGGGGGGGGGTGGCCGGGGCGACCGGGAGGTACCCGATCGGGAACTGGTGGAGCATGAACGCGACCGCTTCCTTGCGGTCGCCCTGGCGCGGCCGGACCGGGTCGGCGGGCGGGCGGACCTGCCGCGCGACCGGATCGCCCTGGCCGGGGCGGGGGCCCGCGTGCCGGGGCGGGGCCGCCCCGGCGCGGGGGGGGGGGGGGCGGGGGGGGGGGGGGGGGGGGCCCGGGGGCCCCCCGGGGGCCCGGGGGGGGGGGGGGGGGGGGGCGGGGGGCGCGGCGCCGCGCCGGACCTGCTGGGGTTGCCGTCCTCGGTGGTCCGGCCGGTCCTGCTGGCCGGGGCGGTTCGGAGGGCCCTGCCTGCCGGGCCGGGCTTGGTGGACCTGCTGGTTCTGCTGGCTCCCCTGCCCCGGTTGCCCCTGCTGGTTCTGCTGGCTCCCCTGCGCCGGCTGCCCGTGCTGGGCTTGGTTCCCCTGCTGGATCGGCTGTCCCTGCTGGGCTTGGTGGCCTTGTTGGCCCTGCTGGCTCTGCTGGCCCTGCTGAGCTTGATTGCCCTGCTGGATCTGCTGGCCCTGGTCGCCCTGCTGCCCCCGGTGGTTCTGCCACCCCTGCTGCGCCTGCCGGGCCTGCGCGCGCTGCCCGTGCCCGCCCGGCCGCCCCTCGGGGGACTGCTGCCCCGGCCCGAAGCGGTCCGGACCGTGCCCCGCGCGGATTCCGCCCGCCTGCCCGGAATTCGCGCCGAACCCGTCGGACCGCGGTCCGCGAGCGGCGGAATCGCCGCGGCCCTGCGGCGGGGCGGAAGACCAGGCCTGGCGCACCGGGTGCGGCGCGGTCACCGACGCGGGGTCCACCCCGTCCGCGACCCAGCCCGCGGCGAGCGCGCCGGACCCGGCCGCTTCGACCGTGACGGGGCCGGTGTGGTCGGCGTCGCCGCGCCACCGCGCCCGCTCGATGCCGCCGGAGTGCTCGTCCCGCGCCGGGGAGCCGTGCTTCCGGACGTCCTCGTGATCTCCGCTCATGGCCGCACCGACCCCGTCCGGGGGAGTGCCTGCCGTCCTCGCGGGCGCCGATGTCGAGCGGCGAGCTCCTCGGCGTGCGCGCTATCGGTGGCCACCGCCACTCCCCCTTCCGCAGTCGAGGCGTCGGCGGGCGCGTCCGGCCGCCCCGCGTTCCGGGACGCGCCCATGCGGTCGATGGTTCCACGTCGATCCTGCCGCACCGGAGCCGGATCGGGCACCGCGCACCACCCGGCCCGGGCGTCCTGCGATGATCCGGGCATGGCGGGTATCGCGTACGAAGACCTCGAACCTGGCCGGGTGTTCGACCTGGGTTCGGTGCTGATCGACCGGGACGAGATGGTGGCGTTCGCGCGCCGCTTCGACCCGCAACCGTTCCACCTGGACGAGGAGGCCGGCGCGCAGTCGGTGCTCGGCGGGCTGTGCGCGTCCGGTTGGTACACCTCGTCGCTGTGGATGCGGGCCTACGTGGACCACGTGCTCGCCGGGTCCACTTCGCAGGGTTCGCCCGGCGGCAACGAGCTGTCCTGGGCGGCGCCGGTGTTCCCGGACGACGAGCTGCGGTTCGGCATGACGGTGAACAGCAGGCGGCTGTCGAAGAGCAGGCCGAACCTGGGCCTGGTGGAGATCACCGGCACCGCGGACCGGGACGCCGACCGCATCATGCGCTTCACGTTCCTGGCGATGTTCGGCACCCGCGAGCAGTCCTGACGCGGTTCGCCTCCGGACTCGACCGCGCCGCGGGCGAGCGCCGAGCCCTCCGCGCGCGGGCCCGAGCACGGCGGCCTAGGCCCCGGTGAGCGCCTTGACCACGCGGGACGGGCTGGGGCGGCCCAGCTGCTCGGCCATCCACGCGCTGGTGGCGGCGAGCGCCGCGAGGTCCACGCCGTGCTCGACGCCGAGCCCGTCCAGCATCCACACGAGGTCTTCGGTGGCGAGGTTCCCGGTGGCGGACTTCGCGTACGGGCAGCCGCCCAGCCCGCCCGCCGACGAGTCCACTATGGACACCCCGTGCCGCAGCGCCGTCCAGGTGTTGGCCAGCGCCTGCCCGTAGGTGTCGTGGAAGTGCACCGCCAGCGACCCCACCGGCACCCCGGCGGCGGTGAACGCGCGCAGCACCGCCTCCACCTGCCCGGGCGTCGCCACGCCGATCGTGTCGCCGAGCGAGAGCTGCCCGCAGCCCATCTCCAGCAATCGGCGCCCGGCGGCGACGACCTGTTCGACGGGCACCGGCCCCTCCCACGGGTCGCCGAAGACCATCGACAGGTACCCGCGCACGGCGAGGCCCTCGTCGGTGGCGCGGCGCACCACCGGCTCGAACATGGCGAACTGCTCGTCGAGCCCGCGGTTGAGGTTGCGGCGGGTGAACGACTCGGTGGCGGCGGCGAACACGGCCACGTCGGCGACCCCGGCGTCGAGGGCGCGGTCCAGGCCGCGGGAGTTCGGCACCAGCACGGGGTAGCGCACGCCGTCCCGGCGCTCCAGCCCGGCGAGGACCTCGGCGGCGTCGGCGAGCTGCGGCACCCACTCCGGGCGCACGAAGCTGGTGGTCTCCACGATCCGCAGGCCCGCGTCGGCGAGCCTGCGCAGGAACTCCAGCTTCACCTCGACCGGCACCACGGCCTGCTCGTTCTGCAGCCCGTCGCGCGGCCCGACCTCCCAGATGGTGACCGCGGCGGGCAGTTCCCCGGGCTCCGGCGGCGGGACCCGGTCCGGCAGGCCGACCTCCAGCGCGCTCATCGCCGCTCCCAACGGTCCTGGTCGTCGTGCTCGGATTCGTCGTTGACCTCGCGGTAGAGCAGGGTGTGCACCCGCTCGACCTTGGGGATGTCGTCGAACTCCAGCGGCTCGTCGGAGGCGGATTCGACGATCAGCGTGCCGCAGCCGAAGAACCGGTCCACCAGGCCGTGGCTGAACCGCACGCTGTTGATCCGCCACATCGGGATGTCGACGCCGGTGCGGGTGAAGACGCCCTCGCGGACCATCAGCCGCCGCGAGGTGACCACGAAGTGGGTGGTGCGCCAGCGGATCAGCGGTGCCAGCGTCCACCAGATGACCAGCACCGCACCGACGGCGGCGAGCGCGATCCACACCGGCACGTTCCAGGTCAGCGGCGCGGCCAGCGCGGCGGCGTACGAACCGGCGCCCACCACGACGAGGAACAGCACCACCGGCAGGACGAGCATCTTCCAGTGCGGGTGGGTGTGCACCACCACGTACTCGTCCTCGCTCAGCAAACCGTCCGGATACGCCACCGGAGAATCCCTCCCTCGATCACCAGGCGCTGATCACGCTACCCGCCCGGCTACCCCGCCGAGCGTCCCTCGATCAGGCGGGCCGCAGTTCAGCGCGGACGCAGGTGCACCACGTCGCCCGCCGACACGGGGGTTCCCGCGCCGTCGGCGCCGCGCACCACCAGCCTGCCGTCCGGGTCGACGCCGGTGGCGGTGCCCAGCAGGTCGTTCCCGCCGAGCTCCACCCGGACCTGCTGGCCGACGGTGCCGCACAGCCGCTGGTAACGGTCCAGCAGGCCGCCGGCCAGCACGTCGCCGCCGTGCTCGCGCCACAGGTCGTCGACGGCGGCGAGCGCGGTCAGCAGCCGCACCGCGAAATCCTGCCGGTCCACGTCGGCACCCTGCTCGGCGAGCGAGGTGGCGGGCAGCCCTCCCGCGCCGGTGGGCAGCTCACCAGGGCCGTGGTGCACGTTCACGCCGATCCCGAGGACGATCGCCAGCCCGTCCGCGGTGCTCACGGCCTCGGCGAGGATGCCGGCGCCCTTGCGCCAGGTGTCGCCGCCGCCGAGCAGCAGGTCGTTCGGCCACTTCAGCGCGGCCGGCACCCCGCACGCGTCGCGGACCGTCTCGGCGAGCGCGATCCCGGCCAGCAGCGGCAGCCAGCCCAGCGCGTCCTGCGGCACCGGAGCGGGCCGCAGCACGGTGCTCACGTGCAGGCCGTAGCCGCGCGGCGAGATCCAGGTACGCCGCATCCGGCCGCGCCCGGACTGCTGCTCCTCGGCGAACAGCACGGTGCGGTCCGGGGCGCCGGCCGCGGCGGCCGCGGACAGGTCGGTGTTGGTGGAGCCGGTCACGGTGACCACGTCGAGCTTCGCGTACGGACCGTCGTCGACGAGCCGCCTGCGCAGCTCCGCCGCGTCGAGCAGGACAACCATGGCCCCAGGTTACGAGGGCGCGGCGGGGCGGCCGCGGCGGAGTGCGCCGCGGCCGCGTCGAACGACACCGCGCAGGATGCCCGGCCGAACCTCCGACCTGTGGCGGGCGACCGGACGCCGCACCTCCCGGCGAGCGCCCGCCCTTGCCCGTCGAGGTGGCCGCGCCCCGCCCGGCGGGCCTCGCGGCGCCACACTTTCGGCCGTGGCACGGCGTTGATCTCGGCGCTTAGGGTTCCGCGAGATCATCGGAGGTGACCGTGCCGACTTCCCGTTCCCCGCGCCCCGGAATCCGAGGGTGGCGTGCCCTGGCGGCCGTACTCTGCGGTGCGTTGCCCGTGCTGTCCGCGACGCCCGCCGTCGCCGCCCCCCCACCGCCCCCGGCACCGAGTCCTGCCGCGGCCGCGGCACCGCGCAGCGAACCGGTGTCCGCCGAGGAACCCGTGCGCGAGACCACGTGGGTGGACACCGGCCTGGACGGTGACGCGGACGGCGCGACCGATCGGGTCGCGGTGGACATCGCGCGGCCGCGGACCGACGGGCCCGTCCCGGTGATCATGGATGCGAGTCCGTACTACTCGTGCTGCGGCCGCGGCAACGAGAACGAGCTCAAGACCTACGACGACCAGGGCCGGCCGGTCGGGTTCCCGCTGTTCTACGACAACTACTTCGTGCCGCGCGGCTACGCGACGGTGCTGGTGGACCTGGCGGGCACCAACCGCTCGCAGGGCTGCGTGGACGTCGGCGGCCCGTCCGACGTGGGCTCGGCGAAGGCGGTGGTCGACTGGTTGAACGGCCGCGCGAAGGGCTACGACGCGGCCACCGGCGGCGCCGAGGTCGGTGCGGGCTGGTCCACCGGCGCCGTCGGCATGATCGGCAAGTCCTACGACGGGACGATCGCCAACGGCGTCGCCGCGACCGGTGTGGCGGGCCTGCGCACGATCGTGCCGATCGGGGCGATCAGCTCCTGGTACGACTACTACCGCTCCGACGGCGTGTCCTTCGGCGCGGACCCGCGCGGGCTCGCCGAGACCGTCGAGGAGGGCGGCCGGCCGGAGTGCTCGGCGGTCAAGCAGCGGCTCGACGAGGGCGCGCCCGCCAACGGCGACGTCACCGACCTGTGGGCCGAACGCGATCACGTGGCCGACGCCGCGAACGTGCGGGCCAGCGTGTTCGCCGTGCACGGCCGCAACGACCTCAACGTGAAGATGATCCAGTTCGGGCAGTGGTGGGACGCGCTGGCCGCGAACGACGTGCCGCGCAAGGTGTGGCTGAGCCAGACCGGCCACGTCGACCCGTTCGACTTCCGCCGCGCGGAGTGGGTGGACACCCTGCACCGCTGGTTCGACCACGAGCTGCTCGGCATGGACAACGGGATCGACGCCGAACCGGCCGCCAGCGTGGAACGCGCCCCGGACGAGTGGTCCGACGAGGCGTCCTGGTCCGGCGAGTCCGCGGCCGCGACCACGCTGCACCCGGTCCCCGACGACACCGACGGGCTCGGCGGGCTCACCTCGGAACCGGCCCCGGCCGACGCGCGCGCCGCGTTCACCGACGACCCGGCGCAGGACGAGTACGACTGGGCGCGCGAACCCGACCAGGCCTCCCCGGCCCGCGCGCTGTTCACCAGCGCCCCGCTGGAGCAGGACCTGCGGCTGGCAGGCACCGGCTCGATCTCGGTGACCGCGACGCCCGCGACGCCGACCGCGCACCTGTCGGCGGTGCTCGTCGACTACGGCCCCGCCACCACGCGGGACGCGCTCGGCGAGGGCGAAGGCATCCGCACCCTGGACTCGGAGTCCTGCTGGGGCGAGAGCCGCGAGGGCGACGACGCCTGCTACCGGGACACCGAGGCCACCACCGCGGACGTGGACTACCAGGTGCTGTCCCGCGGATGGGCCGACCTGGCCAACCACGAGTCGCTGTCCCAGGAATCGCCGCTGGCACCGGGCACGCCGTACGAGATGACGTTCCGGCTGGCCACCACCGACCACGTGATCCCCGCCGGGCACCGGCTGGGACTGGTCGTCGGCGGGACCGATTCCGCGTTCATCCAGGCTCCGGCCGAACCGGGCCGGGTCGAGGTCGGGCTGGCGGGCACCTCGGTGTCGCTGCCGGTCGTCGGCGGCGCCGCCGCGGTCCGGGACGCGGGACTCGACCGCGCCCCGACCGGGACGGCCGCGGTCCGCCCGGATCGGCTCCCCGCCGAACCGCGGGTGCTGCTCAACCGCGACGGCGCCTGACCCGGAACGGGACGAGCGGCCCGTTCGCCCGATGCGCTCGGTCGAACGCCCCCCTCCCCCGGATCAGTTCGTGACGAGGCTCAGGCCGTAGGCGCTGAGTGCTTCCCCGACCGGTTGGAAGTACGTGGTGCCGCCGGACGAGCAGTTGCCGGACCCGCCCGAGGTCATGCCCTGGGCCGAGTTGCCGCTGATGAACGAACCACCGGAGTCACCGGGCTCGGCGCACACGTTGGTCTGGGTGAGCCCGCTGACCGAGCCCTCCGCGTAGCGGACGGTCTGGTTCAGCGCCTGCACCGAACCGCAGTGCCAGCCGGTGGTGGAGCCGGAGCGGCACACCGAGGACCCGGTCGGCGCGGTGCTGTGCCCGGAGACGGCCCGGCCGCTGCCGTTGTACATGTTCACCAGGCCGCGGGCGGTCCAGTTGCCGTTCGCCGACACCCACGCGTAGTCGTTGCCGGGGAACGAGGACCCCTGGAACGAGCCGAGGGCGACCTGGTTGTAGCCGGAGGCGGAGGTGCCGCGGGTCCCGCAGTGCCCGGCGGTGACCATGCCGGACGCGCCGCTGGAGGTGCGCACCGGGAAGCCGACCGAGCAGCGCCCGCCGCCCATGTAGTAGGCGTCGCCGCCGACGAGGTCGTAGAGCGTGCGCGGCGCCTCGGTGACCTCGTCGACCCGCACCGGCGCGTTCCCGGTGGTCTCGGCGAGGTAGCCGTCGGTGGCGGCGTCGCGCAGCGCGGCCTGCACGTCGACGACGACGGTGTTGGCCCGTTCGTCCACGTACCAGCCGGTGATGGACGCCGGGGCGGACGCCTCGGCGCGGTCGAGGGCGGCGACGGCGGCGTCGAGCTCGGCGCTGCTGTGCCGCACCACCCGGGCGGTGGCGCCGGCTTCCTCCACTTCGGCGATCTTCGCGGCGTCGGTGACGCCGACGACGAGCGCACCGCTCGCCGCGTCGAAGTAGGCGCCGCCGAAGCTGCCGCCCAGCGATCGGCTCAACGTCTCGTCGAGCCGCCGTGCGGTGTCCTCCTGCGCGAGGCGGGTGCGGGCCTGCTGCTCGGTGAGGCCGAGGTCGCGCTGCACGGCGGCGAGCAGGTCGGGGTCCAGCGGCGAGGCCGTGACGGCGGGACTGATCGCCGCGGTCGCGGTGCCCGCGACGAGCAGCGCGGCGCTCGCCAGGCGAAGGGTTCGCTTCCGGCTCATCTTTCGATCTCCCTCGATATCCGGTGCTTGCGGAATAGGGCGAGCCGCGCGGCGGGGCGTGATCGGCGCTCCGGGGACGCGCGGGGCCAGGCGGACGGGGGGCGTCCGCGCTGGAGGAGAGCGGTGTCCGGCCCGCGGGCCGGGAGGAGGCGTGGATCCACTGCGAAGGGGTGGAACCGGCGAGGAGAGCTCCCCGCCCGCGGTCTCGTCCGGCCGTCGCCGGAGGTGTCCGCGAGAAGGACATTAGGAATCTTCCACCTGAACCAGGCACCGCCATTAGAGCTATGGCATTCCCTGTGAACGCACGAAACCGCACCGCACAGGCTTGCGGCTCGGCCGTTCGGCCTGTCCGGGCGACGCCGAAGCGGGCAACGGGCCGCCCTCAGGCCCCGCCGCGGGGCGCGGCTACAGTCGCCGCGTGCGCTTCGTCCTCGCCTCCGCGTCCCCCGCCCGACTCGCCGTGCTGCGCGCCGCCGGGATCGATCCGGCCGTGCAGGTGTCCGGCGTGGACGAGGACGCGGTGGCCGCCGCGCTGCCGGACCCGTCGCCCGCGGAGCTGGTGACCGCGCTGGCGCTGGCGAAGGCCGACGCGGTGCTGCCGGAGATCGGCGGGGAAGCGGTGGTCGTCGGCTGCGATTCGATGCTGTCCATCCACGGCGAGGTCGTCGGCAAGCCGCACGACCCGGAGATCGCGCTGAAGCGCTGGCGCGCGATGGCCGGCGGCAGCGGCGAACTGCTCACCGGGCACGCGGTGGTGCGGCTGCGCGACGGCGAGGTGGTGTCCCGGGCGCACGCGCACAAGACGACGGTGGTGCGCTTCGCCGAACCGAGCGAGGCGGAGCTGGCGGCCTACGTGGACTCCGGCGAGCCGCTGCGGGTGGCGGGCGGGTTCACCTTGGACGGCCTCGGCGGCTGGTTCGTGGAGGGCGTGGACGGCGACCCGTCGAGCGTGATCGGCATCAGCCTGCCGCTGACCCGCGCCCTGCTGGCCGAGGTGGGCGTCGGCGTGGCGGAGCTGTGGCAGCGCTCCTGATCTCCGGGAGTGACCGCTCCGGCGCGGTTCGTGGCCGAATTCCGCCGGGTGGGCCGAATTCCGCCGTTCCGCCGGTGAACGCGAACACAATTCGGTTAATTCGGGATGGTCTGGACCGAACCGCGGGTTAGAACTGTCCGCGATGGGAGCTCAGCGGCGTTACCTGACTTCACGCCTGCACGTCGATCTGCGACGGCAGGCCAGCAGCGCTTGTCCCTGAGCGGGCGGCGAACCCCGGTCCCGCGCCCGCGGCGCGCTCCGGCACCGACCTGATCCGCGCCGATTCCGGCCGATCGCACCGCCCCCGCACCTCCCCGCCCGGGCGAAGCCCGCGAGCGATCCTCCCCGGCGCGTCCCGCGCCACCCGGACCACGCAGTCAGGAGATGCCCGTGTCCACCTCCCCCGAGCCCGAACGGCGACGACCCCGGTTCAACCCGCGGCTGTTCGCCGTCGCGGTCGTCGCCTCCCTGGTCGTCGGCGCGCTGCTGGGCTGGATCGCGAAGGCGACCGACGCCCAGTGGCTGATCACGACGCTGGACACGATCGGCTCCACGTTCACCAACCTGCTCACGTTCACCGTGCTGCCGCTGATCTTCACGGCGATCGTCGTGGGCATCACGAGCCTGCGCTCGGTCGGCGGCGGGCGGACCGCGGCCCGGCTCGGCGGGAAGACCGCGCTGTGGTTCGCGATCACCTCGCTGATCGCCGTGGTCATCGGCCTCGCGGTGGGAAGGCTCGTGCAGCCCGGACAGGGCCTGGTGCTGGAACCCGACCCGGAGCGGCTGAAGTCCATCGGGGAGAAGACGCAGGGCTCCTGGCTCGACCTGATCAACGGGCTGATCCCGAGCAACCTGGTCAGCGCCTTCTCCGAGGGCGAGACGCTGCAGGTGGTGTTCGTGGCGCTCATCATCGGCGCCGCCGCCTACAGCCTCGGTGACACGGCGAAGCCGTTCGTGGACTTCAACCGCTCGCTGTTCGAGGTGATCCAGCGGGTGCTGGGCTGGATCATCCGGCTCACCCCGATCGGCACCCTCGGCCTGATCGGCAACGCGGTCGCCACCTACGGCAACGAGTTCTTCGCCCCGCTGCTCAAGCTGATCGGCGCCACCTACGCCGGCTGCGCGCTGGTGCTGTTCGTGGTGTACCCGGTGCTGCTGCGGTTCGTGGCGAAGGTGAGCCCGGCGACGTTCTTCGCGAAGGCGTGGACGGTGCTGCAGTTCGCGTTCGTGTCCCGCTCCTCCGGCGCGAGCCTGCCGCTGAGCAGGCAGACCGCCGAGAACCTGGGCGTCAGCAGCTCGTACGCGAACTTCGCGGTGCCGCTGGCCACCACGACCAAGATGGACGGGTGCGCGGCGATCTACCCCGCGGTCGGCGCGATCTTCATCGCGAACCTGTTCGGCATCCAGCTGGGCGTCGTGCAGTACCTGACGATCGTGGCGGTGGCCGTGTTCGGCTCCATCGCCACTGCCGGGGTCACCGGCTGGTTCACGATGCTCACCCTCACCGTGAGCGCGCTCGGCTTCCCGCCGGAGGTGGTGGCGACCGGCATCGCCGTCGCCTACGCGGTCGACCCGATCATGGACATGGCGCGGACCGCGACCAACGTGGCCGGGCAGATCGTGGTGCCGACCGTCGTCGCCCGCGGCGAGGGCCTCATCGACGACGAGGTGCTCAACGCCCCGTCCGACCCGCCGCTGCTGACCGCCAAGGCGTGATGCTCCGGCCGCTCGTCCCCGTGCCGGCACGCGGAGGCCCCCCCCCCGCCCTCCCGGCCGGACGGGCCGTTCGCCCGGTAGGTCCGGTCCGGGACGTCGGCGCCGGGAAGCGCGGGCCCTAGGATGGCGGAGTGCGTGCGAGGGACCGGAAACTGCGGATCGGCGATGCCGAACGCGAAACCGCGATCGCGCTGCTCGGCGAGCACCTGACCTCGGGCAGGCTGGACCTCGTCGAGTACGACGAGCGCTGCGCCCGGGTGGTCGCGGCCCGCAGCGGCGACGACCTGGACGCGCTGTTCCGGGACCTGCCCGACACCACGCCCGCGAGCGGCGCGACCTGGGCTCCCGGCAGGCGACCGGCCCGCACCCGGCCCCGGGCGGAAGTGCTGCTCGGCCTCGGCGGTGCCGCTCTGCTGCTGGTGCTGGTCGTGGTGACCAGGGACCTGTGGCTGCTCGGTTTCCTCGCGATCTTCCTCATCGCCTGGGTGGCCCGCAGGCGGTGACCGGCGCCGCCGGCTGGCGAGAACCAGCCAGTTCCCGCCGCACGCCGGGGTTCCCGCACCCGGCGCCCGAACAGCGGCACCCCGCTCCCCCGCTCGGCCCGGTGCCGGACGAACGCCTCGTCCGAGCGCCCGAACCGGGCCGACGGGCCGGTCACCCGGGCGATCTCCGCGCGGCACGCCCCCGGAGTTGCCCCGGGCGGGCCGCCGCTTTCGTTACGGTGAAGCCCATGCAGAGCTCGCGGACCGCCTCGGCGCGGAACGGCCGGACGTCGGCCATGCGGCTGGGCGGGGTGTGCGCTGCGGCGCTGCTCACCCTCTCCGGATGCGGTTTCCTCCGCTCCGAGCCCGCCGCGGAGACGCCCGCACCGCCGCCACCCGTGCCGCACACCCCCACCACCAGCA
>NZ_JAIUKC010000226.1:0-11130 GCF_020177435.1 Saccharopolyspora sp. 7B
ACTAGATGGGACGAACGGTCCGTTCACTCGACCTGGATCGGGGGCCGGGGGTGGGCAGTGGTGGGAAGAGCGACCACCCACCCCCGGCTTCGGGATCAGCCGGCAGCCGGGCGCACGGCCGCCGTAGCGCTGATCACGTTCTTGAGCGCGGTCTCGACCTCGGCGTAGCCGCGGGTCTTGAGGCCGCAGTCGGGGTTCACCCACAGCCGCTCGGCGGGCACCGCGGCGAGCGCGGCCTTCAGCAGGTCGGTGACCTCCCCGGCTTCCGGGACCCGGGGCGAGTGGATGTCGTACACACCGGGTCCGACGCCGCGGCCGAACCCGACGGCGTTGAGGTCGTCCAGGACCTCCATCCGGGACCGGGCGGCTTCGATGCTGGTGACGTCGGCGTCCAGGTCGACGATGGCGTTGATGACGTCGCCGAACTCCGAATAGCACAGGTGGGTGTGGATCTGGGTGGATTCGGCGATCCCGGAGGTGGCGAGCCGGAACGAGCGCACCGCCCAGTCCAGGTACTCCTGGTGCTGCGAGGAGCGCAGCGGCAGCAGTTCGCGCAGCGCGGGCTCGTCGACCTGGATCACCCGGATGCCCGCGTTCTCCAGGTCCTTGACCTCGTCCCGGATGGCGAGCGCGACCTGCTCGGCGGTGATGCCGAGCGGCTGGTCGTCGCGCACGAAGGACCAGGCGAGGATGGTGACGGGCCCGGTCAGCATGCCCTTCACCGGCTTGGCGGTGAGTTTCTGCGCGTACTTGGCCCATTCCACGGTGATCGGCTCGGGCCGGGACACGTCGCCGTAGAGGATCGGTGGCCGGACGCAGCGCGAACCGTAGGACTGCACCCAGCCGTTGTGCGTGCTGGCGAACCCGTCCATGTGTTCCGAGAAGTACTGCACCATGTCGTTGCGCTCGGGTTCGCCGTGCACGAGCACGTCGAGTCCGAGGTCTTCCTGCAGCCGGATGACGCGTTCGATCTCGTCGCGCATCCGCTGCTTGTAGGTGGCGTGGTCGATGCTTCCGGAGCGCAACGCGGCGCGGGCCTTGCGCACGTCGGTGGTCTGCGGGAACGAGCCGATGGTGGTCGTCGGCAGCGGCGGCAGCCGCAGCGACTTGCGCTGTGCGGCGAGCCGGTTCGCGTAGTCACCGCGCTGGGCGTGCTCGGGTTTGAGCGAGGTGAGCCGCGCCTGCACCCGGTTGTTGCGCACCCGGTCGGCTCCGGCGCGGTCGGCGATGCGCCGCCGCGCGTCGTCGAGCTGCTCGGCGACGGTGTCGCGGCCCTGGTGCAGCGCGCGGTCGAGGACGACGACCTCGCCGACCTTCTGCGCGGCGAACGCCAGCCAGGACGCGACCTGCGGGTCGAGGTCGGTTTCCGCGTCGACGTCGTAGGGCACGTGCAGCAGCGAGCAGGAGGTGCTGACGGCGACCTCCCCGGCGAGGCCGAGCAGGGTGGCGGCGGTGGTGAGCGCCTTGTCCAGGTCGGTGCGCCAGATGTTGCGCCCGTCGACGAGGCCCGCGACGAGCGTCTTCTCCCGCAGCCCGGGCACCGACGGGAGTTCGTCCACGGTGCGCTGCCCGGCGACGAGGTCCACGCCGACGGCTTCGACGGGGGAGGAGGCGAGCACGCCCAGCGCGTCCCCGAGGTCGCCGAAGTAGGACGCGACCAGGATCTTCGGCCGTTCCGAGAGCTCGCCGAGCCGCTGGTAGGCGGCGCGCAGCGCGTCCAGGTCGGCCTGCGAGCGGTCCGCGGTGAACGCGGGCTCGTCCAGCTGCACCCATTCGACCCCGGCCCGGTGCAGCTCGCCGAGCAGTTCGGCGTAGGCGGTGACGAGCTCGTCGACCTTGTCCAGCGGGCGGAACGAGGCGGGCGCGCCGTCCTGCGGTTTGGACAGCAGCAGGAACGTCAGCGGTCCGACGACGACCGGGCGGGTCTTGATGCCCAGCTCAGCGGCCTCGTGGTACTGGTCGACGACGGTCTGGTCGGACAGCCGGAACTCGGTGTCCGGGCCGATCTCCGGGACGATGTAGTGGTAGTTGGTGTCGAACCACTTCGTCATCTCCAGCGGTGGCGCGGATTCCACGCCGCGGGCCATCGCGAAGTACGTGTCGAGCGGGTTCAGGCCCAGTTCGGCGAAGCGCGGCGGGACCGCGCCGAAGGTGACGGCGGCGTCGAGGACCTGGTCGTAGTAGGAAAAGGTGTTTCCCGGCACCGAGTCCAGCCCGGCGTCGCGCAGCGAACGCCACGTGTCGGTGCGCAGCGTGCGCGCGACTTCGCGCAGTTCCGCTTCGCCGGTGCGGGACTTCCAGTAGCTCTCCAACGCCCGCTTGAGTTCCCGGTTCGGACCGATCCGGGGGAACCCGAGCACGGTGGATCCGATTGTGCTGGTCAACGCTCTCTCCTCGCGAGCTGGACGGCAGTTCTGCGAGGTCGAGCGGGCAGGATCCGGGCACACGTGGCCGCACGCGGCGGCTCGTTCGTCCAGGTCTTCCCGCGAGACCTCGCAACAGCGCGCGTCACGCAGGACGCGCGCACCGGCGGCAGGTCTTCGGACTCGTGGGCGCTTCCCGGTGGAACCGGGGTCTTCTACTGGCCGTCGCTTCCCGAGCTCGCGCTCAGTGCTGTGACCGGTCGTGGCGACCGGTGACGGCGTTCGTTCCCACTCACCGCTGCGGGGCAGTCCCGGATTTCCACCGGGTTCCCTCTTGCCTCGCGCACCCCCGCTTTCGCAGGGCTGTGCGAACCACCAGCACTTCGGAGGCTACTTGCTTCTGGCGGGAAGACAAGGCCCTGCCGTCCGGATCACCCGGGCGCCGCGACGACCGCCGGAAGGTTTTTCGAGCCGCGGGCAACCTGCCGCGCGGTGGTGCGTCTTGTGAACAGGTGAGGGGGCGGGACGGATTTCTTCCGTCCCGGTGCGACGAAGCGATCGGGAGGAACCGGCTGTGGTGAAGAGCGGTATTCGGGCGGGTGTGGGCATCGGTGCGCTGGCCGTGGCGGCGATGGCGCTGGTGCCGGCAGGGATCGCCGCCGCTGACTCGAGCGAGACGTCCGTTGTGGACTTGAACGGGGACGGAACTCCGGACACCGCGCAGCTGTCCGCCATCGGGGACGGGGCGAAGCAGTCGCTCAAGTTCACTGTGGACGGTCGTACGACCGAGGCCGTGCTGACCGGCGACCCGTCCTTCGGCACCCAGCCGATGCGGGTGCTGGACGTGAACGGCGACGGCAGGCAGGAACTGCTGGTGACGGAGTCCGTCGGCGCGAACACCACCTGGTTCAGCGTGTGGGACCTGGGTGCCGATGGCGCGCCGCGCGAGCTGAAGACGCAGGACGGCGAGCCGCTGAAGATCAACGAAGGCGGCGGGATCGGTGCCCGCCTCGGCTACGAGTGCGCGCCCGCGGGCTCGGACGGCCGGGTCCTGATCACCTTGGCCGCGTCGAACGAGAGCCAGACGACGGAGCCCTCCTACGACGGTTCCCGGGTCGCCTACGAGGTGCGCGACGGCGTGGCCACGCCGGTCGACGACTACTCGTTCACCGGTGTCGGCAAGGACGACGACGTGCTGCGGGTGCAGCCCGAATCCTGCTCCTGAGGGGGAGCCGTCGGGGCCGTCGCGCGGGATTCGCGCGGCGGCCCCGACGTGCGCGCGGTGATTCCTCTGTGATCTTCCGGCGCGATTCCCGGCGTGGAGCTGTCGATCAGCTTGCCGTTCGATACCGGGTCTGCAACGCCGTTGGCGTCGGTACCACTGTCGACGGAGCGGCCGGTTACCCTGCTTGCTGCAGCTCACGCGAGCGATGTGCGGGCCCTCGTAGCTCAGCTGGACAGAGCAAAGGACTTCTAATCCTTAGGTCGCAGGTTCGAGTCCTGCCGGGGGCGCCACCAGGGGAGACGCCGATATTTTCGGATCTCCTGTGAAGGGGGTTCGGTGGTGATAAAGCACCGGTTCGAGCGTGGCCCGTGTGAGCACAGCGCTTGGTGAGCAAAGGTTTCGGTCTCGTTGTAGACCGCTTGGGCGCGTAGTGGAGCTCGGTCGGATCGATGAAAAGTTCGAGATTCGGCCCGCCTCCCTAGTGGTGCGTGCTACGCGCCCTGCGGCCGCGTCCGCAGCATCTCCGTCGGGCTTGTCGCCAGGTGCTGATCAGTGCCGGTGGAACGCGGCGGACGGCTTGTGTTTTCCGCCGCCTTCCACTGTCGGGGTCGACTCCGGCCGCCTCAACAGCGACCGCACCGACAACGGCACGGCACAGCGCGCCTATCTCGAACCCGGCCCGGACGAACAGGACACGGCCGCACGGGCCCGCCGCGCCCACGCACTCACATCGCAGCTGGTCGACGAATCCGCCCGCGCCATCCACCAGTGACGGGTCGAGACCTTCGATGCCGCTGACCCGAGGGCTAAACGACCTCGTTGACACCGCAGCCGACCTCGCCGCACCCACCAACCGCGTCGGCGATCCCGTGGTACTTGAAGTACGGCGGTACGAGCCTGCTCTCGTGGTCGTTGCGGACTCTGAGGGTGCCGTTGCCCGAATGTCGCTGACCGGGACACGATCTGCCAGCCGGACTGGGGCCCGTCCGATCCGATGCCCTGAGTAGTCGTCGGCAGGTGCGGGGGCGGTGTCGTGATGGCGGCGCCCACCGCCCCCAAGCGTCGTCAGCGTCGCCTTCGGGTGCGGCCAACCCGACCACCAGCGACCAGCCGCGCGAGGAGCACAGTCCGCCGTTGCGGGTAGCGATATACCTCCGGATCTCCGCCGACGAGGTCCACCCGCCAGGCTAGAAGTTCGAAGGTGGTGCGGTGACGGCCGCCTCGATGAGCGCGGCGACCGCGGGACGATGGTCCTGGGCCTGGCGTGCGATGACAACGTGGCTGGGGCCGGCGTCGGTGACGGGGACGCAGATCACGCCCGGCGGGGTCGGCCGCACCAGTGAGCGTGGCAGGACCGAGATCACCCGGCCGATGGTCACCAGCGGGAGGAGTTCGGCGACGGTTTCGATCTCTGGCTCGGCGCCGTCGCCGGGAACATCCTTCCAGCGGGGGAATCGTTCTCCGGCGAGATCGGCGAGCTCGATCGAACGCCGGGCGGCCAAGGGGTGGCCGACCGGAAGCACGGCCACTCGGTCTTCGGTGTGCAGCACCCGGGTTGCGAGGCCATCGGTGTCGTCGAACGGCGTGTAGAGCAGAGCTACGTCGGCCCGGCCGTCCCGGAGGAAGCCCGCCCGGCCCGTGCCGCCGCTGAACACGACATCGATCTCACGTGCGTCCTGGTACTGGGCGTAGCGGGTGAGGATGCCGGACAGCAGGTTCGCGTCACCACCGGGTTTGATCACCAGCCGAACGTGTTCCTCGGCGTCGGCCCGCTGGGCGCTGCTGACCGCCGTCGCCATGGCGTCGAGTGCGTGCCGACCGTGTTCGAGCAGCGCACTACCGGCTGTGGTGAGCGCGACCCGGCGACTCGACCGGGTGAACAGTTGCACGTTCAAGCGTGCTTCGATCCGCTGAATCGTCTTCGTCAGCGCCGGTTGTGCGATCGACAGGCGCTCGGCCGCGCGGCCGAAGTGCAGCTCCTCCGCGACGGTCACGAAGTACCGCAGTTCGCGGATCTCCAGCGAATCCATTCCTGCACGTTATCAGTTTCCGGAAGATGTGTATTGGACATCCCGCGAAGCGGCGGCGTTGACTGGTCTCATGATTAACCACACGATGATCGTCTCGTTCGCCGAGGCCATTCCGGACACCGAGCTGCGGCAGTACCTCGCCGACATCGAAAAAGCGATGCGTGACACCGGCGCCGTGGAAGATTTCGCCGTGCGGCGGCATATCCGGATGCCGGGCGAAGACGCCATTCCGGCTCTGGTCGCGACGGCGATCTTGCAGTTCGGTGTCGCTGACGAAGCCGCGCTGGCGCGGCTGTTCGCGGCGCCGGGCGCGCACGAGGTCATCCAGAAGTGGCAGGCTCGCTACCCGTACCGCGTGGCCTGGGCCAACCACGAGCCGCTGCGATGAACGACTTCGCCGGGAAGGTCGCGCTGGTCACCGGCGCCGGGCGCGGTATCGGCCGGGCCATCGCACTCGGCCTCGCTCATCGTCGCGCGGCGGTCGCTGTCCTCGACCTGGACGAGGCATCGGCCACCGAGACGGCTTCGGCCATCGACAAGTCCGGTGGAACCGCTTTCTCCGCCCGACTGGACATCGCGGACGAGGAATCCGTGGAGACGGCCGTCGGCCGAACGGTCACGACTTTCGGCCGGTTGGACGTGGCCGTGAACAACGCCGCGGTCCCCTCGACCGGGCAGGAGCTCATCGAAATGACCGCGACGGCGTGGGAACGAGTGATAGCCGTCAACCTGACCGGAACGTTCTTCTCGATGAAGCACGAAATTCCTCACCTCGTGCGTGCTGGCGGCGGTGCGATCGTGAACGTGGCCTCCAACGGTGGCCTGTACGCGATCCCGCACGCACCGGCTTATGTCGCGAGCAAGCACGGCGTCGTCGGGCTCACCAAGACGGCCGCGATCGACTACGCGTCCCGGCACGTCCGGATCAACGCTGTTGCGCCCGCGATCACGAGAACGGCGATGTTCGATCAGGTCGCCGCTGGTACGGACATGGCCTCGCAGCAGGAAACGGCCACCCCGTTGGGGCGTCTCGCGAGGCCGGAGGAGATCGCGGAGGCCACCATCTGGTTGGCCTCCGACCAATCCTCCTACGTGACCGGTGTGGTGCTCTCGGTCGACGGAGGGCGGCGAGCATGAGCTCTGAGCGGATCATCGCGGTCGAGGAACACGTCACCACCGATGTGTTCCTCGGCGCCGCACACGGCCTCGCCGTCCACCCCGGTGACGAGGCCGAAGTCGAACTCATGCGCACCGTCGAAAGCTCCGGTCCGACCGCGGCGGCGCTGCATGACATCGACGCACGGGTCGCCGCGATGGACGCGGCCGGGCAGGCGATGGCTGTGCTCAGCACCAACCCGCCGGGAGTCCAGCCCTACTACGCCGAGAACGCGGTGCCGCTCGCGCGCCTGGTCAACGATGCGCTCGCCGAACTCGTCCGCACACACACGGGCCGGTTCGGCGCTCTCGGCGCAGTCGCCCCGCAGAACCCCGAGGCGGCCGCACGGGAGACCGAGCGGATCATGAGTTCACTCGGCCTCAATGGCGTGATGATCAACTCTCACACGCACGGACACTACCTCGACGAGCCGCGGTTCCGGCCTTTCTTGGACGCGGCGGAAGCAGCCCGGGCGCCGATCTATCTCCATCCCCGCTATCCGAGCGCGCTCGCGCCCTACGACGTCTACGGGATGCAAGGCGCGATCTGGGGCTATCAGGCCGAAGCCGGGCTACACGCCATGCGGCTGATCCTCTCCGGGGCATTCGACCGCAACCCGAACCTGACGATCGTCCTCGGCCACCTCGGCGAGGGCATCCCGTACTGGCTCAAGCGGATCGACAACCGTCACGCCTTCGCCGTCGGCACCGCCGGCGCTGCGGGGCCCATGCCCAAGCTGCGGTTGACGCCGAGCGAATACTTCCGGCGCAACTTCGTCATCACGACCAGCGGCATCAACGACGACCGCGTCCTGGAACTCGCCCTGCACGCCGTCGGTGAGGACAACGTCCTGTTCGCCCTCGACGCGCCCTACGAAAACACGAACGACGCTGTCTCCTTCCTGCGCAACGCACCGCTGACCGACGCACAGCGCGCGAAAATCAGCCATAGCAACGCCGAACGCCTGTTCAGGCTGGCCACGTGATGCGAGGGGCATCATGACCGGCAAGCACCGCGTTCTCGCCCGGCCGCCCACTCGCGAGATCATTCCGAAACACGCACCGTTACCGCACGCGAGCGTTCCTGCTCAGCGTAGTCAGGCGCACTCGGATCAAGGCGGTCGCGGTACGCGCCGATGCCTGGCAGGCCTGGCTCGGATCGGCACTGGTGCGCCGCTGCGTGCAGGTCTACCGGCGTGTCGGTTCCTGCTGGTGCACGGGCGGATCCCCGCTGGCCGGGTGTCTGGCCGGACCAGTGTGAACGGCGGTTCTCCCGCTGGCCGTAGCGGCGGTTCTCTAGGGTGAGGGAGTGGGGCCGATGGGAACGGCACAGACCAGGCTGCTGGTGCTGCGCGGCAATTCGGGCAGTGGCAAGACCACCGTGGCCCGAGCGCTGCGCGAGCAGTGCGGTGCCGCGCTGGCTCTGGTCGAGCAGGATTACCTGCGCCGCACCGTGCTCAAGGCCCGGGATACCGCCGACGGGCCGCACTACGGGTTGATCGAGCAGACCGTGCGCTATGCCCTGAACGTCGGCTACGACGTCGTCCTGGAAGGCATCCTGCACCGGGAGCGCTACCACGACCTGCTGACCCGCCTGGCACGTGATCACCTCGGGCCGACCCGCGTGTACTACTTCGACGTCTCTTGGGAAGAGACGCTGCGCCGACACGCCGGACGACCGCAGGCGGCGGCCTTCGGCGTTGAAGAAATGCGCCGCTGGTGGTACCCGCACGACGTGCTGGGCTGGCCCGGCGAACAGCTCGTGCCGGAGTCGGCGACGGTGGCCGAGACCACCGGCCGCCTTCTCGCCGCGTTGCACCAGGACGCACCGAGCACGCGATTGCGTCGGCAATAATGGTGGGTGTCGTCGAGGGTGGTGGGGACTGAACCTCGGCGGCCGGGCTCCGGGCCGGGCTCTTCGTGCTCGGCAGCCCGTACGGGGAGGGCGGGGGCCTGCGCCTCGGCGCAGGCACCCGTTCGTGTCGGCGCAGGGTCTACTGCTGGCGCGCTTCCAGCGCCCGGCCGACGACATCGAGCGTGAGCTCGGTGTGCCAACGGGACAGCTCAGACCTGCCCCGCTCGCTCTCCCCAAATTCAGACGAGGAGTACCGCAAAGTCGACCATGACTAGTCGTCGCGGGCTCACTGGCGTACCTGCGCGAGCACTCGGCCGAACGGCATGGCCTGCGGCGCCGCAGCGACACCCCGCTCTGGCGCGTCGCATACCCGGATCCGCCACGCGCAGCTGGTGCAAGCCGAGGAGCTGAGGTCATCACGGAGCAGCTCACGGACCTGCCGGTGCTCTTCATCTGGATCTTGAACACAGAGCCGAGAGCAACGCGGCAAGGCTCGATGGAGTTCCCGGCAGCTGGGCAGGTCGGCTACCATCGACCGTCATGAGCGCCGTGATCGCGGCCCCGGTGAGCGACGAAATCCGCTCCTATGCATCGCTGGAGCGCATTGATTACGCGGAGGCGTTCCAGCTGGGGGTGCCCAGCGCGGATGCCCGCGCCGCGGAGGTGTGGTTGCGGGCGATCTTCGAGTCGCTGCCCGCGTCCGCACGGGTTGGCTTGAGGCTCGGGTGGAGGGCGATCAGTGTTCGACTCGGTCCGTACCCGTCGGCCGAGCACGTGCTTGGTTGGGCTCTCGAGGACAGTCAGCCTCGCTGGGCCCGTCTTGCGACTCACGGATGGCTTGGTGTCCGGGCGAACCTCGTGCTACGCGTCGAAGCCACAGTGCTGACTCTTGTCACTTTCCTCGAGTACCGCCGTCCTGCGGCCCGCGTCATGTGGCTGTTCGTACGTCCGCTTCACGTGGTGATCGCACGGTTCCTGCTGTCGCGAATGGCCGCCGTCCGCTCGTGAATCCCTGACCTTCCGCAACCGCCTCGTTTGCTGCAGTGACACTTCCTTGCCGCCACTCCTGCTTCGAGGAAGGCTCCGGTCCCCGCGCCGCACTGCTTCCTGTCTCTCACCCCCAAAGAACATTGCAGGTCACGAAGTGTTCATCCGTGTACGCGGGGTAGGTCAGCCAGCTCGGCCCCGGCGCGGACGGCCTGTTGAGTTCGTCCCGCATACACGTACGCGTGCATTGGCTCAGGTCTGCGGTCGTCACCGCTGCCGCTTCGCCTACCCGTTCCGCGTATTCCGACCTGTCAATACCGAAGGCGGGTAATGACGTCCTCCGTTGCGACCCGGGCGTCCTGGTTGCTCTGTCCCATTGGTCGGGCGTAGCCTGATCAAGCTCGGTCAAGGGCGCCGACCTGTGCCCCGCCACGCTTTACCGAAGCCTGCTCCTCGAGGTGGACCGATGACCCCTCGTGGCGGTCGATGGGATGGAGCCACCCACTCGCACCGTCCTGAACCGGCGCCCGAGCTTGATCCCCAGCTCCACCCTGGATACGGCCGCGAACAGGGGTGGCCTGTACCCCAAGTTGTATTCAGAACTTGAAGTCTTGGGTGAGAGTCTCGAGTGCTCGTCCGACTCGTTCGGTCCCCCACCGCCAGACGAGCATGTCGAACTCTCGACAGGCTCGTTCAAGGTCGGTAGAAGACAGTGTCATCAAGTCGGAGACACGGCCGGTCAACCAAATGTGCAGCAGTGCCTCTTCCTGTGCCGGTTTCGGCCCTGGCAAGGACTGTATATGCATCGATCAACAGCATTGGGACGGAAGTACCAGCCACATTCCCCTCTTCGGGTGCATTCTGGAGCTCGGTGCAACGAAGAGACCTAGTGTCCGCGAGCGTCGTTCCGCGGTTTCGCTTTGGGCTGTTCGAGCTGTGGGGAGGGAGCCTTTGACGAGGCCTCTGCCGCCTGCGTAGGTGTCGATTTTTCGGTCAAGGCGAACGATAGGCACCGGCTGGGAGAGTCGTGGCGCGGGCTTGGGTGCTGCCGGACATGATGGCTTGTCGCGTTTCGTCAGTGCCTGTTCCTGTTCTCAGGTGAGGCGTTTGCTGGTGGTGTGGATCATGGCCCGGCGGACGATGGCTTCGTGGTGTTGGGGTAGTCGTTCGTAGTCGCGGACGCAGTGGCGGTGTTGGTTGATCCAGGCAGGGCTGCGTTCGACGACCCATGGTCGGTGGAGAACGACGAACCCGACTTGGCCTGCGAGTGTCGACGATTTCGATGCTGATCCCGAACGGCGATGTCGCCCAGTTGATCAGGGTGCCGGTGTAGCCGGAGTCTGCCCGCAGGTGCCGGATGCTCGGGCAGAGGTAGCGCAGCCTGACCAGGAGGTTCCGGGCGGTGGTGCGGTCTTGGGCGTCAGCCGAGGTGACCAGCACGCAGATCAGCAGTCCGACGGTGTCGATGGCGATATGCCGTTTGCGGCCGTTGATTTTCTTGCCCGCGTCGAATCC
>NZ_JAIUKC010000227.1:0-11046 GCF_020177435.1 Saccharopolyspora sp. 7B
GTGAACGGACCGTTCGTCCAATACCGCTGGACGAACGGTCCGTTCACTCACAACCGGTGGTGGGGCGGCGGCGCCGGTGATGAGCTGTCCCCACCACCCCGGCTGGCCACGACCGCCACGCCGGGGGACGGTGTTGACGCGCCGCGGCGAGTGGTTCGCGGTCACCGAGCACGAGGAGTCGACGTATGCCTTCGGGTCCGTTCCCCGAGCTGGAAGCCGCGCTGCCCGAGTTGGAGCGCTGCTACCTGGCTCTGCACCGCCACCCGGAGCTGGCGTTCGCGGAGCACCGCACCGCCGAGGTGGGCGCGCGGGCGCTGCGGGCCGCCGGTTGCGAGGTCACCACCGGCGTCGGCGGCACCGGAGTGGTGGGCGTGCTGCGCAGCGGGGAGGGCCCGACGGTGCTGCTGCGCGCCGACATGGACGGGTTGCCGTTGCGGGAGCAGACGGGCCTGGACTACGCGAGCACGGAGGTCGCGGACGGCGAGGTCCCGGTGGCGCACGCCTGCGGCCACGACATGCACGTGACGTGGCTGCTGGGCGCGGCACGGCTGTTGGCGGGCCGCCGCGCCGAGTGGTCGGGCACGGTGCTGTTCGTGCTGCAACCGGCCGAGGAGCACGGCGGGGGCGCGCGGGCGATGCTCGCGGACGGCGTGTTCGACCGGTTCGGCACACCGGACGTGGTGCTGGGCCAGCACGTCGGCCCGATGCCCGCGGGGCACGTGTTCACCCGCCCGGGGTTGACGATGTCGGCGAGCGATTCGGTGCACGTGCGGATGTTCGGCCGCGGCGGCCACGGTTCGCGCCCGGAGACGACGGTGGATCCGGTGGTGATGGCGGCGGCGACGGTCATGCGGTTGCAGACGGTCGTGTCGCGGGAGGTGGCGGCGACGGAGTCGGCGGTGGTGACGGTGGGCGCGTTGAACGCGGGCAGCAAGGACAACGTGATCCCGGACGAGGCGGAGCTGCAGCTGAGCATCCGGTCGTTCGCGGAGCCGGTCCGGACCCGGGTGCACGAGGCGGTGCGGCGCATCGTGCGCGCGGAGGCGGCTGCCGCGGGTGCGCCGCGCGAACCGGAGTTCACCGAGGTCGATTCGTATCCGGCGACGGTGAACGACGAGCGGGCCACGGAGGCCTTGACCGCGCGGTTCCGGGAGGTGTTCGGCGAGCAGCGGGTGCACCCGGCGCCGGTCGTGACGGGCAGCGAGGACTTCGGCGAGTTCGGTGCGGCGAGCGGGGCTCCTTCGGTGTTCTGGTTCGTCGGCGGCGTGGACGCGGAGCGCTTCGCGGCCGCGTCGGAGGCGGGCACGGTGGAGCGGGACGTGCCGTCGAACCATTCGCCGCAGTTCGCCCCGCAGCTGCACCCGACGTTGTCGGCCGGGGTGGAAACCCTGGTGACGGCGGCCCTGCACCACTTGGACTGACCGCCCCGCGGTGACCGCCCCCGCCCCACTACCGGTGGCCGGTCCCACGGCGCCACCGGTGACCAGTCCCGCACCGCGGTGCCCGCCGCCGGTGGTCACCCCCGTCGCGGCGGCCGCGGCAGGAACCCGCTGGTGCGCTCGACGTAGTCCGCGTAGCCGGGCCGCCGTTCGCGCATTCCCCTCTCCAGCAGCGGTTTCCCGGTGCCGCGCGCCAGCAACCAGGTCATGACGAGCGGCGAGAGCAGCGTCGCCGCCCCGGCCCAGCTGTGGCAGGCCAGCAGGTACAGCCCCCACCACACGCAGGCGTCCCCGAAGTAGTTGGGGTGCCGCGTGTAGCGCCACAGCCCGCTGTCGAGGACCCGCCCGGAGTTGGCGGGGTCGGCGCGGAACCGGCTGAGCTGCGCGTCGCCGACGGTCTCGAAGCCGAACCCGATCACCCACACCACGATTCCCGCCCACCCGAGCACGCCGAGCTCACCGGGGAAGGCGATGGCGGCTTGCACGGGCAGCGACACGAACCACATCACGAGCCCCTGCACCAGGTACACGCGCAGGAACATGAGCAATCCGACCCGGTCGCCGTAGCGCCGCGCCATCTCCAGGTAGCGGGGGTCTTCGGCCCCGCCGGAGTTGCGGTGGTGCAGGTGCGCGGACAGCCGCACCCCCCACCCGACGGTCAGCGCGGTGGCGGTCCACCCGGCGGCGGAGCCGGGCCCGGTGAACGCGCAGCAGAGGGCGATCACCGCGAATCCGGCTCCCCACACCGAATCGATGGTGTCGTAGCGCTTGCGCAGCCGGGCGACGCCGTAGGCGGCGAGCACGGTGGCGAGCGCCGCGGCGGGGGCGGTGAGGAACGCGTTCATCGGGCGGCTCCGGCGAGCGCGGCGGCGGCGCCTCGTCCGTCCGCGGTGGTCTTGGTGGCGAGGATCTGGTTGACGCCCATGCGGTTCTCCTCGAACGCGAGCCCGCCGCCGGCGAGGTAGAGCCGCCAGGTGCGGGCCCGTTCGGGGCCGAGCAGCGCGACGGCCCGCTCCCAGTTCCGGTCGAGCGTCCGCGCCCATTCCTCGACGGTTCGGGTGTAGTGCTCGCGCATGGCCTGCACGTCGCGGATCTCCAGTCCGGTGCGTTCCAGGTGGTCGAGGGTGTGGCCGACGGGGACCATGCTCATGTCGGCGGCGATGTAGGCCTCGATGAACGCGCCGCCGCCGGGCGCGTCGCCCGCTCGGGACATCTGCTGGACGAGCAGGTTGCCGCCGGGCCGCAGCATCCGGTGCAGGGTGGCCGCGTACACCGGGTACTGGTTCTCCCCGACGTGCTCGCCCATTTCGACGGAGGCGACGGCGTCGAAGGGTTCGCCGGAGATCTCCCGGTAGTCCTGCAGCCGCACGTCGACCTGCCCGCGCAGGCCGAGTTCGTCGATGCGGCCCTGGATGTGGGCGGCCTGCTGCGCGGAGAGCGTGACACCGGTGGCGTGCACGCCGTGGTGCCGGGCGGCGTGCAGGATGAGCGATCCCCAGCCGCAGCCGACGTCGAGGAGCCGGTCGCCTTCGGCGAGCCGCAGCTTGCGGCAGATCAGGTCGAGCTTGTCGTGCTGCGCCTCGGCGAGCCCGTAGTCCTCGCCGGTCCTGGTCCAGTAGCCGGAGGAGTAGGCCATGTTCGGGTCCAGCAGCAGCTCGTAGAACTCGTTGCCGGTGTCGTAGTGGTGCGCGATCACGTCGCGGTCCCGGGAACGGCTGTGCAGCCGGCCCGCGAGCGGCGCCCCCCCGGGGGGGGGGGCGGGCCGGGGCCCGATGACGCCGAGCGCGACGGCTTCGGTCAGCAGCCGCCGCCACTGCGCGGGGCCGAACCGCACCGCGCCGGTGCCGCCCGCGCGGATCGCGGACCAGCAGCGGCGGAGCCCGTCGGTGAGGTCGCCGCGCACGTCGAGGTCGCCGCTGACGTAGGCGCGCGCCAGGCCCAGTTCCCCGGGCCGGTACAGCACGTGCCGCAGTGCTCGGCGGTTGCGCAGCACCACGCGCGGTGATCCTTCGGGACCGGCGGTGCTGCCGTCCCACGCGGTGAGCCCCACCGGCAGCGGGATGCCGATGAGGTCCCGCACGGCGCGTTCGATCCGGTGGGCCGCTCCGCGCGGCTTGCGCTGTTCGGACACACGAACCCCTTCCTCGGTCTGGTGTTCCTCGTTCGGAGCGGGGTCGCCCGCGGATCGGTGGTTGTGATCCGACGCACAACGACCAAGCTGGATCGGGTGGTGTTCCGAACCGGGGGCATGCAGATCCAGCAGCGTCCCGGCGATCCGGCCGGGCGGCGCGGGCCGCGGCCTTCGGTGCGCGTCCTGCGGTCCCGCGTCGACGAGCCGCGGACGGTGGTCCTCGTGCTGCACGGCGGGCGCGCCACCAGCGACGACCCGGTGCGCACCCACCAGCTCGCGTACCGGCGGATGCTCGCGGTGGCGCGTTCGGTGCGGCGGGCGGCGGCGGGCAGCGCCGTGCAGGTGTGGCTGCTGCGCTACCGGGTCCGGGGCTGGAACGAGCCGCGGCTGGACGCGCTGGCCGACGCGCGCTGGGCGTTGCGCCAGGTCGAGGAGCAGCATCCGGGCGCCCGGGTGCTGCTGGTGGGGCATTCGCTGGGCGGCCGGGTCGCGTTGCGGCTGGCGGGCGAGCAGCGGGTGCGCGGGGTATGCGCGCTGGCGCCGTGGGTTGAGCCGGGCGAGCCGGTGGAGCAGCTCGCGGGCCGCGTGGTGCTGATCGCGCACGGCGATGCGGACCGGGTCACCTCGCCCGCCGAATCGGCGGAGTTCGCGCGCCGCGCGCTGCAACTGCCGCGGCCGCCGTCGTTGACGTACGTGCGCGTGCCCGGCGCGGGCCACGCCATGCTGCGCCGCTGGACCGAGTGGGAAGCGTTGACGAGGCGTTTCGCCCGCGCACTGATCGTCGAGGAGGAGCTGCGATGAGCGGCACCGTGGCCGTGGTCGGCGCCGGGGTCTCCGGACTCACCGCCGCGTACCTGTTGCAGCGCCGCTACCGGGTGCTGCTGTTCGAGGCCGACGACCGGCTGGGCGGGCACGCCCACACGCACCGGTTGCGCAGCGGGGACGGGCGCGTGGTGCCGGTGGACAGCGGGTTCATCGTGCACAACGAGCGCACCTACCCGAACCTGCTGCGGTTGTTCGGGGAGCTGGGGGTGCGGACCGCGGAGACCGAGATGTCGATGAGCGTGTCCTGCGACGGGTGCGGCTTGGAGTACGCGGGGGCGCGGCGGCTCGGCGGGTTGTTCGCGCAGCGCGGCAACGCGGTGCGCCCGCGCTACCTGGCGATGCTGGCGCAGGTGGTGCGGTTCCACCGGGCGGCGAACCGGTTGCTGGACGCTCCCGGCGAGTCGGCGGATTCGGTGACGCTGGGGGATTTCCTGGCGGGGCAGGGCTTTTCGCGGTACTTCGTGGACCACTTCGCGCTGCCGCTGGTGTCGGCGGTGTGGTCGGCGGATTTCGAGGTGAGCAAGCGGTACCCGGCGCGCTACCTGTTCGAGTTCTTGCGCCACCACGGGATGCTGTCGGTGGGTGGTTCGCCGACGTGGCGCACCGTGTCGGGTGGTTCCGGCGAGTACGTGTCGCGCGCGGTGGAGCGGCTGTCGGCGGTGCACGTGGGCACCCCGGTGCGGTCGGTGGCGCGGTTCGCGGACCGGGTGGAGCTGCGGGACGCGCAGGACCGGGTGCACGAGGTGGACCGGGTGGTGCTGGCCTGCCACGCCGATCAGGCGTTGGCGCTGCTGGCCGACCCGACTCCGGCGGAGGCGAAGGTGCTGGGCGCGTTCGGTTATTCGGAGAACGAGACGTGGTTGCACTCCGATGCGGGTGTGCTGCCGCGGGCGACGGGCGCGCGGGCGTCGTGGAACCACCACAAGCCGAGCTGCGCCGCCGATCCGGGGCACGTGCTGGTCAGCTACGACATGAACCGGTTGATGCGGTTGGCGGAACCGGTGGACTACCTGGTGACGTTGAACCCGGCGGGCCGGGTGCGTCCGGAGCGGGTGCTGGCGCGGATGCACTACCGGCATCCGATCTACACGCCGGATTCCGTTGCGGCGCAACGAAACCTGCCCGAGCTGGGCGATGCGCGCACCCGGTTCGCCGGGGCGTACCACGGCTGGGGGTTCCACGAGGACGGCTGCGCCAGCGGGGTGCGGGCCGCCGAGGCGTTCGGGGCGGGCTGGTGAGCGCCGCGGGCGTTCCGGCGCTGTACCACGGGGAGGTGGTGCACGTCCGGCACGGCGACGCCGGGAACCGGTTCCGGCATCCGCTGTACACGTGGCTGGTCGACCTGGACGCGTTGCCGCGGCTGCCGTGGTGGTTGCGGCCGCTGGCCCGGTTCGACGCGCGGGACCACCTCGGTGATCCGCGGCGCGGCATCCGGGAGAACGTGGAGCGCTGGCTGGCGCTGCGCGGCGTCGAGCTGGACGGCGGCCGGGTGCTGATGTTGGCGCACGCCCGCGTGCTCGGGCACGTGTTCAACCCGATCACCGTGTACTGGTGCCACCGGCTCGACGGTTCGGTGCGCTGCGTCGTCGCCGAAGTGCACAACACCTACGGGGAACGGCACGCCTACCTGCTGCACCCGGACGAGTCGGGGCGCGCGGAGGTCGGCAAGGAGTTCTACGTGTCCCCGTTCCTGCCGGAACACGGCCGCTACGAGATGCGGGTCCGCCCGCCCGGTGAGCGGCTGCACCTGCGCATCCGGCTCCACGACGAGCACCGACCGCTGCTGACGGCGGTGCTCACCGGGATGCGCGAACCCGCCACGGCGCGGGCGGTGGCGCGGGCCGCGCTGCGCCGCCCGCTGGTGCCGCAGCGGGTGTCCGCGCTGATCCGCAAGCACGGGATCTCGTTGTGGCTGCGCGGATTCCGCATCGTCCCCCGCCGTCCCCACCCGCACCAGGAAGGCATCCGATGAGCATCACCGTCCAACCCGCCACCCAACTGGGGCCGTGGGATTCGATCGGGCCGGCACCGCATTCGCCGGTGCGCGCGCGCTTGGCCGAGCAGCTGTTCCGGTACGCGGTGCGGAACCTGCCGGTCCGCGTCGCCCTCGCCGGGGGTGAGCGGCTCGGCGCGGGCGGGCCCGGTGCGCCGCTGATGCGGATCCTCGATCCGGTGGCGTTCTTCCACCGGCTCGGCGCCGACTCGAAGATCGGGTTCGGCGAGTCGTTCGTGGCCGGGGAGTGGGACAGCCCGGAACCGGCCGAGCTGCTCACCCCGTTCGCCGAACGACTCGCGGACCTGGTGCCCGCACCGCTGCAGGCGCTGCGGCGCTGGGTGGACGCGCCCAAACCGGGCGCGGAGCGCAACACGACCACCGGGTCGCGGCGCAACATCGAACGGCACTACGACCTGTCCAACGACGTCTTCGCCGCGTTCCTCGACGAGACCATGACCTATTCGTCGGCGATGTTCACGCCCGGTTCGGACGACCTCGCGGACGCGCAGCGCACCAAGATGGACCGGGTGCTGGACCTCGCCGGGGTGGGCGCCGGGACCCGCCTGTTGGAGATCGGCACCGGCTGGGGATCGTTGGCGATCCGCGCGGCCGAGCGGGGCGCGCAGGTCACCACCGTCACCTTGTCCGCCGAGCAGCAGGAACTCGCCGAGAAGCGCATCGCCGCCGCCGGGTTCACCGACCGGGTGGACGTGCAGCTGCGCGACTACCGGCACGCCGAGGGCGGTCACGACGCGATCGTCAGCGTCGAGATGATCGAAGCGGTCGGTTCCGAGTACTGGCCCGAGTACTTCGCCGCGCTGGACCGGCTGCTCGTGCCCGGCGGCCGCATCGGGTTGCAGGCCATCACGATGCCGCACGACCGGATGCTCGCGAGCCGCCGCTCACACACCTGGATCCACAAGTACATCTTCCCCGGCGGGGAGATCCCGTCCCTGCGGGCGATCGAAGAGACCGTGCGCGACCACACCGATCTGCGCGGCACCGGGCGTCACTCGTTCGGGCCTGACTACGCGGCGACGCTGCGGGCCTGGGGCGACACGTTCCAGCAGCGCTGGGACGACATCGCCGCGCTCGGCTTCAGCGAACGGTTCCGCCGCACCTGGGAGTTCTACCTCGCCTACAGCGAAGCCGGCTTCCGCTCCGGTTACCTCGACGTGTGGCAGCTCGGCTTCCGCAAACCCGCCTGACCACGCCGCCGGACCAGCGGCGGTGCACACTCGGCACGATCCCGGTGAAGGGACCTGGCATGCAGGAACGTCCGCACTCCAGACCGCAGCGGTGGACACCGCCGCCCGATGAAGGGCCCGACGCGCGGGCGCTGATCGCCGACGTCGCCAAGGGCGATGAACGCGCTTTCGAACAGCTCTACGAGCTGCTCGCCGGTTCGCTGCTCGCGATGATCCAGCGGGTGGTGCGGGACGCCGCGCAATCCGAGGAGGTCGCGCAGGAAGTGCTCGTCGAGGTGTGGCGCCGCGCCACCCACTACCGACCGGAGCTCGGCAGCGTGCAGACCTGGGTGTTCACCCTCGCGCACCGGCGCGCCGTCGACCGGGTCCGCTCCGCCCAGGCCGGGCGGGACCGCGAGGCCCGCGTCGGTGCGCAGCAGCACGGCAGGCCGTTCGACGAGGTCAGCGAGTCCGTCACCACCCGGTGGGAGCAGCGTCAGGTGCGGCGCTGCCTCACCGCGCTCACAGAGCTGCAACGGGAATCGGTCCTGCTGACCTACTACCGCGGCTACACCTACCGGGAAGCCGCCGGTCTGCTCGAAGCACCCGCGTCCACCGTGAAGACCCGCTTGCGGGACGGACTGATCCGACTGCGCGACTGCCTGGGGGTGGGCCGATGAGCACCGACCTCGCCACGTTGACCGGTGCTTACGCCGTCGACGCGCTGCCTGACGACGAACGCGCCGAGTTCGAGGCGCACCTGGACTCCTGCGAGGACTGCACGCAGGAGGTCCAGGAACTGCGGGAAGCCGCGGCCCGGCTCGGGTCGGCCGAACAGTCCGCGCCGCCGGAGGCGCTGAAGCAGCGGGTGCTCGCCGAGATCGCCCAGACCCGGCAGGATCCGCCGCCGCCCGCCGACCTGGCGGGGCACGCGGCCAAGCGCCGCCGCCGGTACTCGTGGGCGACGCGGCTCTCGGTGGCGGCCGCCGCGGTCGGCGTCGCGCTCGCCGCCGTGTTCGGCGTCGTCGCCGTCCGCGCCCAGCAGGAGCTCGACGCGGCCCGCGACCGCATGACCGCAGCCGGGACGCGCGGCGCCGAGATCTCCGCCGTGTTGCAGGCCCCCGACGCGCGGGTGATCAACACGCCGGGGCCGGAGGGGATGCGGGCCACCACCGTGCTGTCGCACGCGCAGGGCAAGGCGATGTTCATGGCGACCGGGATGGCGCCGCCGCCCGCGGACCGGGCCTACCAGGTGTGGTTCATCGAACCCGGCGGGTCGGCCACCTCCGCGGGCATGCTCACCGCCGCCGGCGCCGACGACACGGAACCGCTGATCGCCGCCATGCCCCCGGACACCGCGCAGCTCGGAGTGACGGTGGAACCGGAAGGCGGCTCACCGGCGCCGACGACGACGCCGATCCTGATGCTCCCCACCACCTGATCGGAGCTGAGTGAACGGACCGTTCGTCCAGTCTAGTTGGGCGAACGGTCCGTTCACTCACCACCAGGTGCGGAACAGCCGGCGCGATGTGGTGTCGGGTGAACGGACCGTTCGTCCGATCTAGTTGGTCAAACGGTCCGTTCACTCACAATCGCGGGGTGGCAGGGGCTCCTTCGGAGGCGGAACCGACCAGGGCCGCGTACTTCGCCAGGACGCCGTGGCGGAGCGTCGGTCTGGGCTTGGTCCAGGTGGCGCGGCGAGCGGTCAGCTCGGCGTCGGGGACCTGGAGGTCCAGGGTGCGCGCGGCGAGGTCCAGGTGGATCGGGTCGCCGTCGCGGACCAGCGCGATCGGTCCCCCGTCCGCTGCCTCCGGAGCGACGTGCCCGATGCACAGTCCGGTCGTCCCACCGGAGAACCGGCCGTCGGTGAGCAGCAGCACGTCCTTGCCCAACCCGGCACCTTTGATCGCGCCGGTCACCGCGAGCATCTCCCGCATCCCCGGACCACCCCGCGGGCCCTCGAAGCGAATCACCACCACGTCACCCGGCCGCAACGTCCCTTGCTCGACCGCGTCCATCGCACCTTGCTCGCCGTCGAAGACCCGCGCCGTGCCGCGGAACGTGTCGGTATCGAAGCCGGCGCTCTTCACCACGGCCCCGTCCGGCGCCAACGAACCGCGCAGGATCGTCACCCCGCCCGTGGGGTGCAGCGGGTTCGACAGCTGCCGCAGCACGTCGCCGTCGAGCTCGGGCGGATCCAGCGCCGCCAGGTTCTCCGCGAGGGTGCGGCCGGTGACGGTGAGGCAGTCCCCGTGCACCAGGCCCGCGTCAAGCAGTGCTTTCAGCACCACGGGAACTCCGCCGATCCGATCGACTGCGGGCATCACGTGCCTGCCGAACGGCTTCACGTCGGCCAGGTGCGGCACCCGGTCCCCGATCCGGTTGAAGTCCTCCAGCCGCAGGTCCACCTCGGCTTCACGAGCGATGGCCAGCAGGTGCAGCACCGCGTTGGTCGAGCCGCCGAACGCCATCACCACTGCGATGGCGTTCTCGAAGGCCTCTTTCGTGAGGATGTCGCGGGTGGTGATCCCCCGCGCCAGGAGGCCCACCACGGCTCGGCCCGCTTCGCGCGCGCTCACGTCGCGGCGCTGGTCCACCGAAGGCGGGCTCGCCGAGCCGGGCAGGGACATGCCGAGCGCTTCCGCGGCGCACGCCATCGTGTTCGCCGTGTACATACCACCGCACGCGCCTTCACCGGGGCAGATGGCGCGCTCGATGCGTTCCACTTCGTCTTCGCCGATGAGGCCCCGCGCGCACGCTCCCACCGCTTCGAACGCGTCGATGATCGTCACCTCGCGGCCGTCGACCTTGCCCGGCAACGTCGAGCCCGCGTAGACGAACACCGAGGCGAGCCCCAGTCGTGCCGCCGCCATCAGCATGCCGGGCAGGCTCTTGTCGCAGCCCGCCAGCAGAACCGAACCGTCCAGCCGTTCGGCCTGCATGACGGTCTCGACCGAGTCGGCGATGATCTCGCGGGACACCAGGGAGTAGTGCATGCCGACGTGGCCCATCGAGATCCCGTCGGACACCGAGATGGTGCCGAACTCCATCGGGAACCCGCCGGCCTCGCGGACCCCGTCCTTGCCGGCCTGCGCCAATCGTTGCAGTGACAGGTTGCACGGGGTGATCTCGTTCCACGACGAGGCCACTCCGATCTGGGGTTTCACGAAGTCCTCGTCCTGCATGCCGACGGCTCGCAGCATGCCGCGGGCGGGCGACCGTTCGATCCCGTCGGTGACGTCACGACTGCGTGGCTTCAGGTCCGGTTCGCTGTGCTCGCCAGTGCTCATCCGGCCGACTGTAGTGCGGACGACAACTGCTGGACCCGGTGCCGAGGTCCCACGACGGGACACACGAAAAAAAAGGGGGCCGGTCCCCAGGCAGTGGCCTTCAAGCCACTCCCTGGGGACCAGGCCCCCAAACTAGGCTTCACCCCAGCCCCGTGGCGGGGCGGGGAAACCACACACC
>NZ_JAIUKC010000228.1:0-10673 GCF_020177435.1 Saccharopolyspora sp. 7B
GCGGCTGCGGGATCCGACGGTCTCGGCGGCCTTGATCGAGGCGGAGTCGATGATCCCGGCGCTGGGCGCGGCCCGGCGACCTTCGGCCAGTCGTGCCCGGTCACGCAGCGCGTCGAGTAGGTGCTGAGTGGCGTCGTGGTGTTCCCAGGCGGCGAAGTGGTTGTACACAGTGGACCACGGTGGGAAATCCGCTGGTAGAGTTCGCCATGTGATGCCGTTGTCGACGACGTAGAGGATCGCGTCGACGATCTCGCGGCGGCAGTGCTTGGCTCGGCGGCCACCTCGCCCGGTTAGCCAGCCCGGCGTGGGCAGCAACGGTTCGATGAGCTTCCATTGAGCGTCGGTCATGTCCGACGGATAGCGCCGTGACCTGCTTGGAGACTGGTGCGTGGTCGCCAACAGGCGGCAGGATCGACCCCCTGCGGGCAGGGTCGACGAACTCGGGCACGATGGCATCCGGGACTCCTCGGTAGAGCGGATGACCAGACACCACTCGATCTACCAGGGGTCCCTTCTCATCTCCGCAGCCGCCCCGACGACCAACATCAGTTCAGGAACAGGCTCTCAGGGCGAGTGGGCGAGAGCGTTGGGCGGGGAGTGGGGATGGCGCTCTCGGCTTCGACGCTGTCGACGACGATGCGAAATTCCAGTCGAGTCGGAGCCGGGTCGCGCTGCTGATCGGACGTGAGCAAGGGGCCCGCATCGACAGGCCGCCCAATATCGGCCAGCCCACCTCGCCGCGGTCGCGGGCGGACACTTGAACCGTTCCGCGGCGGTGCGGGCGCCAGGTCCGAGCGTCCTCAACGATCGGCGGGCCAGGCGTCCCCTCGCCCCCTGGTGCGAACGGGCACTAGCGTGAGTCGTTGCGGCGCGACGTGTGGTACCTCGCATCGTCCAGGCCGTCTTCTCCGGCGTCATCCGTCCACAACGTGCTGAGGAACTACACCGAGGCCGCGAACGCGTCCCAGACGTGCAGGGACGCGTCCGCACCGCTGTGTAGGGATTTCGGCTCGGCGCCGTCCCGGATCTGTACCGAGAGGCCGAGCAGCAGCCCGTGGAGCAATCCGCTCAGTCCGATCACGTCGGTGTCCTGCCGGAGCTCGCCCGTGTCGACCGCTCGGATCACGCACCACTCGATGCCCTGCCGGTCTTCCTCGCGCCGCCGTGCGACGGCGTCGCGCACCGACGTCGGTGTCTGCTCGCCGGTGAGGCCGCTGGACAGGGCGACCAGGCATCCGGCGGGATGGCGCGGATCAGTCTGCATGTCGATCGAACCGTGCAGGAGTCGTGCGATGGCATCACGTCCGGAGAGACCCGGGTCGCGGACGACATCGGTGATGGCCCCCCAGCTCGACACATAGCGTTTCAACGCGCGCTCGAACAGGGCGGCCTTGGATTCGAACGCCGCGTAGAAGCTCGCCGACGAGATGCGCATCGCCGCGCGCAAGTCTGCGAGAGATGTCCCCTCGTACCCCTGCTCCCAGAACAGCAGCATCGCCGCATCCACTGCGGCATCGACGTCGAAGGTGCGCGGGCGACCTGCGGGCATCAGTCCTCGTCTCATTCGGGATCAGTCGATCCAGTTTGACAAGCGTCGCTCTTGCGGTCAATACTGGATCAACTGATCTGGAATTGGAGCTGCCTGTGACTGAGGCCATCGAGACCGTCCGCACCGCATCGACGGCGCGTCGCACACTGCCGTTCGGAGCCCTTGTCGTGATGGCGATGGTCGGGTTCATCGTGATCGCCACCGAAACGATGCCGGCGGGGCTTCTGGCCGAGATCTCGCACGGCTTGGACACCTCGCCCGGCGTGACCGGGCAGCTTGTCAGCGCTTACGCCCTTGGCACGGTCCTCGCGGCGATCCCGTCGACGGCGCTGACCCGAACTGTCCGGCGAAAGCCGGTGCTGCTCGTCGGAATCGTCGGCTTCGTCGTGGCGAACACGGTGACGGCCCTCGCGCCCGGGATCGTGATCGCGCTGATCGCCCGATTCGTCGCTGGTGGGTTCTCGGGCCTGTTGTGGGGGATGCTCGCGGGATACGCGCGACGGATCGCGGCACCCGAGCATGCCGGTCGAGCGCTCGCCATCGCCATGACGGGGACGCCGGTGGCGCTTGCCGTCGGAACGCCGCTGGGCTCCTGGCTGGGCGCTGCGACGGACTGGCGGTGGGTGTTCGGCGCGATGTCGGCCCTGTCCGTGATCGCGTTCGTGCTCACCGTGGTGCTGGTCCCTGACGCGCCCGGACAGTCCGCCTCGAGCAGCCGCTCGCTTCGACGAGTCGTGGGGATCCCTGGGGTCGGCGTGATCCTCGTCGTGGTGTTCGTGTGGATGTTCGCGCACAACCTCGAGTACACGTATATCGCCGAGTACCTGGGGGCCATCGCAGCGGCGCTTCCGGTCGGCGTGGCGCTCGTCGTCTTCGGTGTCGCATCGCTGGTGGGCGTGTGGCTCACCGGAGTCGCTGTCGACCGTCATCTCCGTCGCACCACCCTCGCGGGAGTCGCTGCGTTCGTCGTGGGCGGACTCGTTCTGGCCGTCGGCGGCACGTCCCCGGTGCTGGTCATCGTCGGTCTCGCACTCTGGGGCGTCGGATTCGGCGGCGCCGCGACGCAACTGCAGACGGCGATGGCGTTGGCCGCGGGCGACAACGCGGACGTTGCCAACTCCATTCTGACCGTCGCGTTCAACCTCGCGATCTTCGCCGCGGCAGCGGCCGGCGCGACGCTGGTCGACGGTGGAGCGGCGACAGTGCTCCCGCTGGCGATGGCGGCACTGAGCCTTGTCGCTCTCGCGCTCGTAGCCGGCGGACGCAGGCACGCGTTCACGCCGTGAGCCGACCCCCCTGCACGCGCCTGTTCCGAATGCTCCAACCCGATTGAAAGTGGACCTCATGCACCCATCGGCACGTGCCGATCGCGCTGGCACGATCACGATCGGCGGCGACCTGGACGTCGCCCGCCTCGGCTTCGGCACCATGCGGCTTCCCGGCCCCGGCATCTGGGGACCGCCGCGCGACCACGACGAGGCGATCCGCGTCATCCGCCGTGCCGTCGACCTCGGTGTCACGTTCATCGACACCGCCGACTCGTACGGGCCGGCGGTCGCCGAGGAACTCATCAAGGAAGCCCTTCACCCGTACCCGGACGACCTCGTGATCGCGACGAAGGCCGGACTCCTGCGCCCCGGCCCGATCGTGGCGCCGGGCCCCTGGCCCCGATGCGGACGCCCGGATTACCTCAAGCAGCAGGCGGAGCTCTCACTCCGCAGGCTCGGCGTCGAAAGACTCGACCTCTTCCAACTGCACCGCGTCGACGAGACGGTGCCATTCGAGGACCAGATCGGCGCGCTCGCAGACCTCCGCGCGGCCGGAAAGGTGCGGCACGTCGGACTCTCCGGCGTCTCGGTCGCCCAGCTGGAAGCCGCACGCAGCATCGTCCCGATCGTCGCTGTGCAGAACCGTTACAACCTCACCGACCGCTCCGAGACCGCAGTGCTCGACTGGGCGACCTCCCACGGAATCGCATTCATCCCGTTCGCGCCGCTTTCCGTCGGAGCCCTCGCCGAGCCGAGGGGCGCGATCGGCCAGATCGCGGCGACGCACGGTGTCCCGGCCGGGAGCGTCGCCCTCGCATGGCTGCTCAAACGCTCGCCGATGATGCTTCCGATCCCGGGCACCTCGACGGTCGCGCACCTCGAGGAGAACATCCGAGGCGCGGCGCTGGACCTCTCCGACGACGAACTCGACCTCATTGGCCGCGACACCCGCTGACCCGACCACTTGACGACGAAAGATCCGAAAGCAGCAGGCCCGTGATTCTCATGATCTCGAACTACACACGATCCCTCGACGAGGTCTCCACGATCCGCCCCCAGCACCTGGCGTTCCTCGACGAACTCGAGGCGCGCGGGCTCGTTGTCTCCGCCGGGATGCGGAACCCGCCTACCGGCGGTGTTGTGCTCCTCGCCACCGACGACGTCGACGACGCACACGCGCTCATGGCCGACGACCCGTACGCGAAAGCCGGCTACTCGATCTACCAGGCTGTCGGATGGAACCCCGTCCGCGGCGTCCTCGCCGACTGGGCCGCGCACTGAGGCGATCAGCGCGTCCATGTCAGCATCGCTACATACCGGTCGTCTCTGAGATACCGATGGTATATTCATTCCCATGGGCAGGGGGAGCCGGGTGCGACGGCAGCAGGAGACGCGGGAGGCGATCCTGGCAGCCGCGTACACCTTGTTCTGCAGCAAGGGGTATGGGGGCGCGTCTCTTGCTGAGATCGCCGAGTCGGCGGGCTTCACGAAGGGAGCGGTGTATGGGCTGTTCCGGAGCAAGGAGGACCTCTTTCTCGCACTCGCGAAGGCGCGCACGACCGAGCTCGTCGCGGAGGTAGGGGAGATTCTCGGACGCTCCGCGTCCCGTCAGCAGCGCCTTGACGCCTTGGCGGGCTGGGTGCGGAGGAGGGCGGACGCGGAGCGCGAGTGGTTCCTCGTCAACGCGGAGTTCTCGATCCTGGCGGCGCGTCGTCCTCACTTGCTCCCTGATCGACGTGCAGCAGCCGCCAACACCGTCGCGGACGTCATGAACGTCCTCCAGATCGACTCGCTCGGCGATGGCGCTGGTGTGAACGAGAACGTCGGACGGGTCGTCCTCGCGCTCGCGGACGGGCTCGCGTTGCAGCTCGCACTGGACGAGGCCGTGGACATCGCGCACATCTTCACGGACGCCCTCACTCGGTTGCTGGGCTCAGGGCCAGCCGAGGGCCGTGACAGGGACGGACGCTCTTGAACGCGGACGGTGGCGGAGCGGAAGGCGACTCGGGGCCGGAGGGGGTGTCCCGTAGGCGCGTGGTGGCGGGTATCGGTGTGGGGACCCTGATCGCGGCCGCAGCGGGGTTCGGCCTCGCCGCGACACCGCGAGTTCCGGCCTCAACCCCGTCGGCCCTCGTCGATCATCACCTGCACATTCAAGGTCCCGCGGCGACCACACACCTGCGGCGCCTTCGCACCGAACACGGCGAACTTGCCACGCTCTCGCTGCTGAACCGAGAGGCGTTCGCCGTACGCACGGGAGAAGACGCGGTGCGGGTACTCGACGCGGCGGGCATCGGCCGCGGCGTGCTCCTGTCGGAGGCGTACATGCTGGGCTCGGCCGAACTTGTGCGGGAAGAGAACGCCTTCAACGTCGATGCCGCGCGTACATCTCGCGGACGGTTGTGCGCCTGCGTGGGAGTGAATCCGTTCATGACCAGCGCGGTCGATGAGTTGCGCCACTGGGCGGGGCAAGACGGGGTCGTCGGTGCAAAGCTTCACCTCGCCAACAGCGGGTTCGATCCGCAGTCGACGGACTCAGTGGACCGTCTGGTTCAGATCGTCAGAGAGTGCCGCGTTCTGGATCTTCCGCTGGTCATCCACCCTCGGCACTCGCCCGACTACTCGAGAGAAGCCGCCGACGTTTTGATCAACGGCGTGCTGTGTGAGGCCGAAGGGCTACCGGTCCAGATCGCGCACGCCGGCGGCTGGGGTGGGCTCGACGAGTCGACCTTCGCCGCCCTGCAGGGATATCAGGACGCGATCGAAGCATCCCGTCCGGGAACGAGCCTGCTGCAGATCGACCTCGCCGTGGTCGTGCAGGCCCCCTGGGCCGACGGCGAGAAACTGCATCGGCTCGTCGAGCACATGCGGCACATCGGAGTCGAACGCTTCCTAATGGGGTCGGATTGGCCCGCCATCGCGTCCCCCGGCGATCACAACCGACTGTTGCTCGGACAACTCCCCTTGAGTGAGTCGGAACGGCGGACAGTTCTGAAGAACGTCGCGAACTATCTCGGGACAGCACATGCGTGAGAGATCCACCGACCGCATGCCGGCATCGCCCCGCCCCGTATTGGCTCGGCCCATACTGCCGCTCGCGGTCGCGACAGCGACCGTGCTGTTGGCGTCCGCACCTCTGGTCGGCCTGGTCTGGTTCACCGCTGTCCAGGCCGTGACATCGATTCTGGCGTTCGTGATCCTGCTGCTGGTGCTCCGGTACGCCCGGTGGCTCTGGGCGGCTGCCGTGGCGTTCGCCCTGCTCCTGCTCCAGCCAATATGGCCTGTCGCCCCGAACCCGCTGACACACTCCGCGACGATAGTCGCCAGCACCATGCTCCTCCTGTCCGTCGGTCTGTCCGTTCGTGCTCCGAAGCGGCGCAAGCGAGAACGGCCGAGAACTCCACCGCCTCAGCTGGACGCCCCACCCGTCGATGGGCGTGTCAGCGACATGTCGGTTCGGCGCGGAGGCCATCGAGGAGCAGGTCGAGGAGACGGTCAGCACTGATCGTTCCCGCGGCTTGCTGCGACACCGTGAAGATGCCGATGAGGCTGGCGGAGATCTCGGTGGGGGTGATGTCTGCGCGGAGGTCCCCGGCCTCGTTTCCTGCCTGGACGATGGTGGAGATGGCGTCGAGGATCTGATCGCGTGTGTGCGCGTGGGGGAGATCGCCGGTCTCGACCATCGTGAGCAGGGTGTTGAGCATGCCGCTCTTGGTGGCGATCCACTCGCCGTAGAGGTCCATCCAGAGTCGGAGGGCTCTTGCCGGGGCGTGCATCGTGAGGAGCTCTCGTGCGCCGGCGGTGAGGCGGGTGACCTGGTCGCTGTAGACCGCGGCGACGAGCGATTCGCGGGTGGGGAAGTGGCGGTAGAGAGTCCCGATCCCCACGCCGGCATCGCGCGCGATGGCTCGCATCGACGGCTCCGCGCCGTCGCCCCTCGTGAGTGCGCGGGTAGCGACCGCGAGGAGGTGGGCACGGTTACGGGCGGCATCTGCGCGCGGCTGATGAGCGTCAGAAGTTGTCAAACGGATCACGCTCCGGTTAGAGTGAGGATATATACGGAGCATAGTCCGTTTTGATGATGGATGAGAGCAGGTAGCGGGATGAGTGGACAGCGGGACGATCGGATCGACGCGCAGACGGGGCGGGCGGTGCTGTTCGAGTCGTTCGGCGGGCCGGAGAACCTGACGGTGCGGAACGTGCCTGCGCCGCAGGCGGGGCCGGGGGAGATCCGGATCCGGGTCGCCGCGGCGGGGCTGAACCCGATGGATTGGGTGATGACTTCCGATGCGGAGACCGCGGCCCGGTTCGGGCTGTCGCTGCCGTGCGGCTACGGCACGGACTACGCCGGCGCGGTGGACCAGGTGGGCGAGGGCGTGACCGGGTATGCGGTGGGTGACCGAGTGTTCGGGACGGCGCTCTCGCGCTCTCTGGCCGACTACATCCTGATGAGCGCAGACGGCGACATCGCCTCGGGCGTCGCCCACCACACCCCCGATGGTGTCGACGACCGGACGGCGGCGACGCTGGCGATCGCTGGAAGCACCGCTGTCGCCGCCTTGGCGAAGCTCGATCTCGGTCCGGACGACACGGTGCTGATCGGAGGGGCCGGCGGTGGCGTGGGCGTGTTCGCCGTGCAGCTTGCTCGACTGGCCGGGGCGCGCGTGATCGGGACGGGATCTGCGGCATCCGCGGAGTACCTGTCAAGCCTGGGCGCCACACCAGTGACGTACGGCGACGGCCTCGTCGAGCGGGTCCGGGCACTGGACGGTGCCCTGCCGACAGCGGCGCTCGACCTTCACGGCACCGACACCGTCGGTGTCGCTCGGGAGCTCGGCGTTCCCGACGATCGCATCTGCACCATCGCGGCCGCGGTTCCCGGGGTGCACGCCGCCAACGGTGCGGCGGCGGGTGCAGAGGCGCTGCAGAACATCGCGCGTCGTGTCGCCGAGGGGGAGCTGCGCGTCCCGATCGCGGAAACGTTCCCCCTGGACGAAGTTCGCGCCGCGGTCGAGCTCCAGGCCGCCCGCCACGTGCGCGGCAAGGTCGTCGTCGACCTCTGACCTTGCCGCCGTGGGCGTGACGCACTCCCGACCTAACGGGAGCGCGTCACGCCGATACGTCTTGCCGGCCGTCCCGTGGTGCCGGGTCTCGCGCGGCATCCTTCGGGCGCCCTCCGCGGGCGCCCGCCGCGCACATCGAATGAAGGAATCATGAAGTTCTCGCTGAAACGGCCCCTCTCGAACCGGAGCCGCTCTGCCAAGCCGGAGGATCCGGACGCGATCGATCCGGCCGTCTGGACGACGGCGTTCAGCATCATCGTCGGGGCGATGGCGGTCGTCTTCGACACCACCATCGTGAGCGTGGCCATCCACGACCTGGCGGATGATCTGCACGCACCCCTGGGCACCATCCAGTGGGTGACCACGGGGTATCTGCTCGCGATGTTCGTCACGATCCCGCTCGCCGGCTGGGCGCAGGCGGCGCTGGGCGGCAAGCGGCTGTGGCTGGTGTCGCTCGGGGCGTTCCTGATCGGCTCCATCCTGTGCGCGGCGTCCTGGGACGCGGCAAGCCTGATCGTGTCCCGGGTGGTGCAGGGGCTCGGCGGCGGAATCATGCTGCCGCTGATGACCACCCTCATCGTGCAGGCGACCGGCGGGCGACACATCGGCCGGGTGATGGCCGCGATCACCCTGCCAACCGCGCTCGGCCCGATCATCGGACCGGTACTCGGAGGAGTCATCCTCGCCGTCGCCGATTGGCGCTGGCTGTTTCTGGTCAACATCCCGTTCTGCGTGATCGGGGCATGGCTCGCCTACCGGAACCTGCCCGCACAACCGTCACGCCGGGGTGTGCGACTGGACCTGTTCGGCCTCCTCCTCGTCTCCCCAGGAGTCGCGGCGATCGTCTACGCACTCTCACAGGTCCAGGGAAGTGAGGGCTTCGCGTCCATGGGCGTCCTGGTCCCCCTCGGCGTCGGAGCGGTCCTCCTGGCGGGATTCGTCGGGTGGGCGCTCCGCCGTGGCGAGAGAGCACTGATCGACCTGCGGCTGTTCCGGCACCGGAACCTGACATCGGGGTCGGTGCTCGGCTTCCTGGCGGGCGCGACGTTGTACGGGGCCATGTTCCTGCTGCCGCTGTACTGGCAGGAGGTCCGGGGCGAGGACGCGCTGGGAGCGGGGCTTCTCCTCATCCCGCAGAGCCTCGGCACGCTGCTCTCACGAGGTGCTGCCGGCCGGTACACGGACAGGTTCGGGCCGAGATGGGTCGCGCTGGCCGGCTTCGTGATCGTGACCGTGTCGACGATCCCGTTCGCGTTCGTCACCGCAGACACCAGCTACGTGCTCCTGCTCGTGACGCTGTTCAGCCGGGGCATCGGCATGGGGGTCGCGATCATCCCGCTGACCGGAGCCTCCTTCATCGGGCTTCCCCACGATGACACGCCGGGAGCCAGCATCATCACGCGCGTCGCTCAGCAGCTGGGAGGTTCGATCGGCACAGCAGTCATCGCCGTCGTCCTCCAGAACGCCTCGGCCAGCAGTGCCGACCTCGATGACATCGCACACGGCTTCGGCAGCGCTTTCTGGTGGGCGATCGCCTTCACCGCCGTCGCCGCCCCCGTCTGCCTCCTCATGCCCGGCAGACCGCCGGCGACAGCCGTCCCGGCCACGGCTGCGGCCGGCTGACGAACACGTCCCTGACGGGATACACACGGAGAGAGAACGAATGGAATCGGTCGCGATGATGCTCGTCGCCGGAGCGCTGCTGGTCATCGGGGGTACCTGGCTTGCGCCGAAGATCCGCATGGCGGGACCGATCCTCTTGGTCCTCGTGGGGATCGCCTGCAGTCTCATCCCCGGTCAGGCTCCGCTGGAGATCGAACCGGAATGGATCCTCACCGTCGTGCTTCCGCCGATCCTGTACGCCGCGGCGGTCAACGTGCCGATGACGGACTTCCGTCGCAACTTCCTCACCACCAGCGGGCTGTCCGTCGGGCTCGTGCTGTTCTCCGCGGTCGCAGTCGGTTTTCTCCTCACCTGGCTGCTGCCCGGGCTTCCCCTCGCTGCGGGTATCGCTCTGGGTGCGGTCGTCGCTCCACCCGACGCCGTCGCCGCGACCTCCATCGGCAAGCGCCTCGGCCTGCCACCGCGGCTCGTGTCGTCCTGGAGGGGGAGGGGCTCGTCAACGACGCGACCGCGCTGGTGCTGCTGCGATCCGCCATCGCCGCCCTTGCAGGCGGGGTCACGCTGCTGGATGTCACCCTCGATTTCGACTACGCCGTCCTCGTCGGGATCGGCATCGGCACTGTCGTCGGATTCGCGGCCGTGCGGGTGCGTGCACGCATCGGCCAGCCGACCCTGACGACCGCGATCTCCTTCACGGTGCCGTTGCTCGCCTTCTTCCCCGCCGAGGCGCTGCACGGATCCGGCGTCCTCGCCGTGGTCGTCGCCGGTTTGATCACGGGGTTCACCGCGACACGCCACCTCACGCCGCAGGACCCGATCAGCGAACGCATGAACTGGCGCACGATCCAGCTCATGCTCGAGAACGGCGTCTTCCTCGCCATGGGATACCAGCTCTTGCACGTCGCCGAGGAAGTCGCCCGAGAAGGCGGCGATCTCTGGGGCACGATCTGGGTCGGGCTGGCCGTCACCGCCGCACTGATCCTCGTGCGCATCCTGTTCGCTGGCCCCCTGAGCGTATGGCTACGCTTCGAGCAACGCCGAGCGACGCGACGCCTCGCCGACACCGGCCGCGACAAGAGCGCGCGATGGCGCCACGTACTGCGGCTCCCGCATGCCGGGAAGGGCTCGCAGCGCCGACGAGCGGATTGGCGGGTGCTCGCCGCGGCTGCG
>NZ_JAIUKC010000229.1:0-10651 GCF_020177435.1 Saccharopolyspora sp. 7B
GCAGGGCGCCGAGCACGGCATCTTCCCCGCGGGCCGGGCCGCGTTCAACGGGATGCGGCTGGAGAAGGGCTACCGCGCCTGGGGCGCGGACGTGTGGAGCGAGCACGACCCCGACGAGGCCGGCCTCGGGTTCGCCGTCAAACCCGGCAAGGGCGAGTTCATCGGCCGTGACGCCCTGCTGCGGCGCCGCGACCGGCCGGTGCGGCGGCGGTTGTGCTGCCTGCACGTCACCGACGGCGAGGTGCTGATGGGCGCCGAACCGGTGTTCACCGAGACCGGGCGCGACGCGGTCGGTTTCACCACCAGCGCGGGCTACGGCCACAGCACCGGCATGAGCCTCGCCTACGCGTGGCTGCCCGCCGAGCTGGCCGAGGCGGGCACCCGGCTGCGGGTGGCGTACTTCGACCGCCGACATCCGGCCGAGGTCGTCGCCGATCCGGTCTTCGACCCCGAGATGGCGCGGATGCGCGCCTGAGCACCACCCGCACGACGCAACCCGGGCCACCGCCCGGGCCGTTCGACACCACCCACCGAGAAGGAGCGCCGCTCATGACCGTGAATCCGAACCCGGGAATCCTGCAGTACTCCAGGCTGCGCAAGTCGCCGTTCTTCCACGCCTCCCGGCAGCACGGGGTGAGCCTCTACAGCGTCTACAACCACACCTACCACCCGCGCCACTACGGCGACCCGATCGCCGAGTACTGGGCGCTGCTGGAGGGCGTGACGCTGTGGGACGTCGGCGTGGAGCGGCAGGTGGAGATCACCGGACCGGACGCCTTCGAGTTCACCAACATGCTGGTGCCGCGCGACCTGACCAAGTGCAAGGTCGGCCAGTGCAAGTACGTGTTCGTCACCGCCGCGGACGGCGGCATCATCAACGATCCGGTGCTGCTGCGGCTGGGCGAGAACCACTTCTGGCTGTCCCTGGCCGACAGCGACGTGCTGCTGTGGGCGAAGGGCCTGGCGCAGAACCTCGGCATGGACGTGCGGATCCGCGAACCGGACGTGGGCCCGGTGCAGGTGCAGGGGCCGAAGTCGCGGGACGTGATGGTGGACCTGTTCGGCGAGTCCATCTTGGACGTTCCCTACTACTACGCGGTGGACCGCGAGCTGAACGGGATGCGGGTGGTGGTCTCCCGCACCGGCTACACCGCGGAGCTCGGCTACGAGATCTACCTGCACGACGCCACCCGGGACGGCGTGAAGCTGTGGGAGACGATCTGGGAGGCCGGTCGCCCGCACGGCATGCAGGTGATCGGACCGTGCCACATCCGCCGCATCGAGGCCGGAATCCTGTCCTGGGGCTGCGACATCACCTACGAGACGAACCCGTTCGAGGCGGGCTACGGCTTCGAGAAGACGTGGATGGTGGACCTGGCGCAGGAGGCCGACTTCATCGGCAAGGACGCGTTGACCCGCATCAAGGACGAAGGGGTGGCGCGCAAGCTCGTCGGGGTGCGCATCGGCGGGCCGGGGGTCGGCTCGTTCAACGACGGCAGCATGATCGAACCGTTCGACGTGCACGACCCGCACGGGCTGCGCATCGGCGAGGTCACCTCCGCCTGCCGCTCGCCGCGGCTGGACGCCAACATCGGGTTCGCGATGGTGCCGGTCGCCTACCAGGAGCCGGGCACGGAACTGGTGGTGCACACCCAGCACGGCCCGCAGGAGGCGCTGGTGGTGGAGAAGCCGTTCCACGACCCGAACAAGGAGATCCCGAAGCACTTCGAGCGCACGGCGACGGCGTGACCGGGCGGAGGTCGAGCTGATGGACACCAGCACGCAGCGGCTGCGGGAGACGTTGCTCCGCAGCAGGTTCGAAGTGCTGCCGGTGCGCGGAGCCGCCGAGCGGGCGCGGGTGCTGCCCGCGGGCAGCACCGTCACCGTCACCGCCTCCCCCGCCAAGGGGCCCGAGGCGACGCTGGACACGGCCGAGCGGTTGGCGGCGGCGGGGCTGCACGCGGTGCCGCACCTGGCGGGGCGGTCCATCCCGGACCGGGCCCGCCTCGCCGCGCTGCTCGACCGGGCGGCGGCGCTGGGCAGCGACGAGATCTTCGTCGTCGGCGGCGATTCCCCCGAGCCCGCCGGGGAATTCCCGGACGCGCTCGCGCTGCTGCGGGCGATCGAGGACCTGGGCCGGCGGCCCGGCCGGGTCGGCATCACCGCCTATCCGGAGCGGCACGCGTTCCTCACCGACGCGGTCACGATCGGGGCCTTGGCGGCGAAGGCGCCGCACGCCGACTACGCGGTCTCGCAGATCTGCTACGACCCGCAGCGGATCGCCCGCTGGCTCGGTGAGCTGCGCGACCGCGGCGTGCTGCTGCCGGTGCACGTGGGGCTGCCCGGGGCGGTGGACGTGACGAAGCTGCTGCGGGTGTCGATGAAGATCGGACTCGGCGAATCGCTGCGGTTCCTGCGCAAGCAGCACGGCGTGGTGACCAGGCTGCTCGTGCCGTACACCCCGGACGCGCTGGTCGACGGCCTGTCGGCGCACCTGGACGAGCCCGCCCCGGGCATCGCCGGGTGGCACCTGTTCACGTTCGACGAGATCGGCCGGACCGCTCGGTGGCGCGACGACGCCGTGGCCCGGCTCCAGGAGGTCCCCGCATGAGCATCCCGTCCGACCTGGACATCTCCCGGGCCACCGCGTTGCGCCCGATCGAGGAGGTGGCCGCGCAGCTCGGCATCGGCCCGCACCTGCTGGAGCCGTACGGCAGGCAGGTGGCGAAGGTGTCCCTGGACGCCGTCGAGGAGTTCGCCGACCGGCCGCGCGCCAAGTACGTGCTGGTGTCCGCGGTGACGCCGACCCCGCTCGGCGAGGGCAAGACCACCACGACCGTCGGCCTCGGCCAGGGCCTGAAGCAGCTGGGGCACCGCTCTGCGGTCGCGATCCGGCAGCCTTCGATGGGCCCGACCTTCGGCATCAAGGGCGGTGCCGCGGGCGGCGGCTACAGCCAGGTGGTGCCGATGGAGGCGCTGAACCTGCACCTGACCGGGGACGTGCACGCGGTGACCGCGGCGCACGACCTGCTGTCGGCGATGGTGGACAACCACCTGCACCAGGGCAACGAGCTGGGCCTGGACCCGAACCGGATCACCTGGCGGCGGGTGCTCGACGTCAACGACCGGGACCTGCGCTCCATCGTGACCGGACTCGGCGGCACCTCCGACGGCACGCCGCGGCAGACCGGTTTCGACATCACCGCGGCCAGCGAGGTGATGGCGGTGCTGGCGCTGTCGGACTCGCTGCACGACATGCGGCGCAGGCTCGGCCGCATCGTCGTCGGGTACACCGGCGACGGCACCCCGGTCAGCGCGGAGCAGCTGCGCGCGGCGGGGGCGATGACCGTGCTGATGCGGGAGGCGATCAAGCCGAACCTGATGCAGACCACCGAGAACACGCCGGTGTTCGTGCACGCGGGCCCCTTCGGCAACATCGCGCACGGCAACTCCTCGGTGGTGGCCGACCGGATCGCGGCGCGCTGCGCGGACTACGTGGTGACCGAGGCCGGGTTCGGCGCGGACATGGGCGCCGAGCGGTTCTTCAACATCAAGTGCCGCAGCTCGGGGCTGCGCCCGGACGCCGCGGTGCTGGTGGCGACGGTGCGGGCGCTGAAGGCGCACTCCGGCAACCACAAGATCGTGGCGGGCAGGCCGCTGCCGCCGGAGCTGCTGGCGGAGAACCCGGACGACGTGCGCGCCGGCGCGGACAACCTGCGCAAGCAGATCGAGAACATCCGGCTGCACGGGGTGTCGCCGGTGGTGGCGGTGAACGCGTTCCCCACCGACCACCCGTCGGAGCACGCCGCGATCCGCGAGGTGGCGGAGGCGGCGGGCGCGCGGGTCGCGGTGAGCAGCCACTTCCTCGACGGCGGCAAGGGCGCGAAGGACCTGGCGGAGGCCGTGGTCGAGGCGGCCGCGGAACCGAACCGGTTCCGGCTGCTGTACCCGGATTCCGCCGACCTCCGCACGAAGATCGAGACGGTGGCGCGGCGGGTGTACGGCGCCGACGGCGTGTCGTACGCGCCCGCGGCGGAGCGGTCGCTGCGGGACTACGAGGCGAGCGGGTTCGGTTCGCTGCCGGTGTGCATCGCGAAGACGCACCTGTCGCTGAGCTCGGACCCGAAGCTGCTGGGCGCCCCGACGGGCTGGACGTTGCCGGTGCGGGAGGTGCGGGCCTCGGTGGGCGCCGGGTTCGTGTACCCGATCTGCGGGGACGTGCGCACGATGCCCGGCCTGGGCTCGCACCCGGCGGCGGAGCGGATCGACATCGACGAGCACGGCCGGGTCGTGGGGTTGAGTTGACCGATCTCGACGCGAGCGTGCGGGAGTTCCTGGACGAGGTGGCCGCGCCGACGCCGTCCGCCACCGGCGGGGTGGTCGGCGCGGTGACCACGGCGGCGGCGGCCGGGCTGCTGGCGATGTGCGCGCGGCTGCGGCGGGACGCGTCGCGGGCCTCGCGGGCCGAGGCGCTGCGGCAGCGGGCCGTGGAGCTGGCGCGGGCCGATTCGGACGCCTACCAGGACGTGCTGGCGGCGCAGCGCCGGTCGGCGGACGACCCGGGACGGGCGGCGGCGCTCACCGAGGCGCTGGCGGGCGCGGCCGGTCCGCCTGCCCGGCTCGCCGAACTCGCCGCCGAGGTCGCGGCGCTGGCGGGCGAGGTGGCGGCGGAGGCGGCACCGGCGCGGCGCGGCGACGCGCTCACCGCCGCCGCGCTGGCCGCCGGGGCCGCGCGCGGTGCCGCGGCGCTGGTGCGCATCGACCTCGCGGCCGCGGGCGCCGACCTCGCCCCCGCCGACGAGGCCGACGCGCACGCCGCCGCCGCGGCCCGCCACCTGTCCTGAACCACCGCGGGTGCGTGGCCCGTCCCGGGCGGGCCGCACATCAGTCCCAGCTGATCGGCAGCCGGTGCACCCCGTAGATGACCATGTCGGTGCGCAGCGGCACCTCCGCGGCGGGGACGTCGAGGCGCAGCCCGGGCAGGCGGTCGAGCAGTTCGGCGTAGCCGATGCGCATCTCCACCCGCGCCAGCTGCTGACCGAGGCACTGGTGGACGCCGTGCCCGAACGACAGGTGCGCGCCGCGCCCGCGGGTGACGTCGAGCTCGCCGGGGTCGTCCCACTGCTCGGCGTCCCGGTTCGCCTCCGGCACCGACACCAGGATCGTCTCGCCCGCGCGGATGCGGACGCCGCCGAGCTCCAGGTCTTCGGTGGCGACCCGGCTGATGCCCAGGTGCAGCACCGACAGGTAGCGCAGCAGCTCCTCCACGGCGCCGTCGATCAGCGCCGGATCGGCGCGCAGCGCGGCGAGCTGCTCCGGGTGCTCCAGCAGGGCGAAGGTGCCGAGGGCGAGCATGTTCGCGGTCGTCTCGTGCCCCGCCGTGAGCAGCGTGGTGGCGATGTCGACGAGTTCGTCGTCGGTCAGCGCCGGATCGGCGTCGCCGTGCACCAGCCCGGACAGCAGGTCGTCGCCGGGGGCGGTGCGCTTGCCCGCGACGAGGCCGCGCATGAACTCGCGCAGCCGCCCCGAGGCCGCGGTCCGCTCCTGCTCGGGCGCCTGGATGTTCAACGAGATCGCCGCGTCCCGCTGGAACCGGTCGCGGTCGGCGTAGTCGACGCCGAGCAGCTCGCAGATGACCAGCGAGGGCAGCGGCAGCGCGAAGTCGGCGACGAGGTCGGCGCTGTTCCCGCGCGCCCTCATCCCCTCGACGAGGTCCACGGCCAGTTCGGTGACCCGTGCTTCCAGCGCGCGCATCCGGCGGACGGTGAACTGGCCGATGAGCATCCGGCGCAGCCGGGTGTGCTCGGGCGGGTCCATGAAGATGAACAGCCCGTGCTTGGCCGGGGCTTGCGCGGCGGCGTGCGGGCAGCCGCCCGCGGCGACCTCCTCCGGGGTGAGCTGCAGCGCGTCGCGGTGGCGGAACCGGTCGGAGCTGAACCGGGTGTCGCCGAGCGCTTCGCGGGCCTCGCGGTAGCCGGTGACCATCCACGCGCGGGCGCCGTTGAGCAGGGTGATCGGCGCGACCGGCCCGTCGGCGCGGAGCCGGTCGAGCCCGGCGGGCGGGTCGAACGGGAGGTCGCCGCGCTGGACGAGTTCCGGGGGCAGCGGGCGGCGCAGCCCGGGGCGGGCCGGGGCGTCGGTGTTCTGGTCGTTCACGGGGAGTCCTGTTCCCGGGCAGCGCGCGGCGCCCGTGGTGGCGGGAGGTGTCAGCGGACGGCGGTCAGCGGGGCGCGGGGGCGGGGGGCGCCAGCAGCAGTCCGGTGAGGCCGTCGGTGAGGGCGGTGCCGACCAGTTCCCAGTCGGCGGGGATGCCGGTGGCCGCGGCCGCGCGCTCCTGCTCGGCGCAGGTGTGCAGGACCGCGAGCCGGGCGGTGTCGCGGCGGATCGCGGCGACCTCCGGCGGGAGTTCGGGGGCGTGCTCGGCGAGCGCCGCGTTCGCCTCGGCCAGCAGCGGTTCCATCTCGGGCGCGTGCATCGGCCCGCTGCGCACGACCGGGTCGGTGGCGACCTGCGCGGTGTACCGGGCGCACCAGCTGGGATTGCCGAGGCTCGCCAGGTGCCGGACGTACGGCAGCACCGTGCAGGCGACGTGCTCGCGCGGGTCGCGGGATCCGCGCGCCGCGGCGAGCATCTCGCCGGTGTGCCGCACGATGGGTTCGCTGTGCGAGGCGCTGATGGCGCGCAGCAGGTCGTCGCGGGTGCCGACGTGGTAGGCCAGCGCGGAGTTGTTGGCCTGCCCGGCGGCGTCGACGATCTGCCGGTTGGACACCTCGGAGAGCCCGCGTTCGGCGAACAGCCGTTCCGCGGTGCGCAGCAGCAGTGCCCGGGTGGCGTCGGCGCGTTCCCGGCGGGCACCGGGGCGCGCGCCGGTCCGGTTCCGCGCGGGTCGAGCGTCCACGGCGGTCATCTTCTCACCACCGCACCGGGACTTCTTCGAGCCCGCCGACCAGGAGCCCTTCCCGGCGGCGCAGGTCGTCGGCGGGGACGGCCAGTTCCAAGCCGGGCACGCGTTCCAGCAGCGCGCCGAGCACGGTGCGCAGTTCGACGCGGGCCAGCGACTGCCCGAGGCAGGAGTGCGGTCCGGCGCCGAAGGTCAGGTGCGGGTTCGGGGTCCGGGCGAGGTCCATCTCGGCGGCGTCGGTGAACGCGTCCTCGTCCCGGTTGGCCGCCTGCATGAGGGCGAGCACGGTGCTGCCCGCTTCGATGGTGGTGCCGCCGATCTCGACGGGTTCGGTGATGTGCCGGTGCATGCCGGTGCTGCCGAGGTTCGCGTCGAAGCGCAGCACCTCTTCGACGGCCGGGTCGACGAGCGCGGGGTCGGCGAGCAGGCTCGCCCAGCGCTCCCGGCGGGACAGCAGCATCGCGGCCATCTTGCCGATCATGTTGGCGGTGGTCTCGTGCCCGGCGATGAGCAGGGCTTGGCCGGTGGCGATGAGCTCGGTCTCGGAGAGCCTGCCGTCGTCGGCGTCGCTGATCGCGGTGAGCTCGGAGAGCAGGTCGTCGCCGGGTTCGGCGCGCTTGGCGCGGACGTGCTCGGCCAGGTAGTTCCACAGCTCCTGGCCGGAGGCGCGGACCTCGTCCTCGGTGTACCGGGTGAGGTTGAGCATGTGGTCGGACCAGTGGGCGAACTTGGCGCGGTCGGCGGCGGGCACGCCGAGCAGTTCGCAGATCACGTACACCGGCAGCGGGAAGCCGAGCGCGGTGCGCAGGTCGGCGGGGGCTCCCTGCCGGAGCATCTCGTCGATCAGCTCGTGGGCGATGCCGGCGATCCGCGGTTGCAGGGCGCGCATCCGCTTGACGGTGAAGGAGCGGCTCAGCAGCCGCCGCCACCGCAGGTGCCCCTCGCCCTGGGCGATGGTGTTCGGGAAGGAGCCGTCCTCGGCGTCGTCGAGGGGCCTGCGGGTGAACCGCGGGTCGGCGAGGATCGCGCGCACGTCCTCGTAGCGGGTCAGCAGCAGCGCGTCCTCCCCGATCACGGTGCGCACCCGGGCCACCGGGCACTCCTGCTGCAACCGGCGCCATTCCGGCGGGGGTTCGAGGGCGGTCGGCAGCGGGAAGGGGAAGGGCAGGGGGTCGGTGGCGTGCCCGGTGACGGGGCAGGTGGTGTCGTCGGCTCGCATCGCATCCTCTTTAAGAAAGGCGTCTGACTTAAATGCTAGCGTAGCCTTCAGTCGGCTGACTGCCCAGCGGGCGCCGGAACCCCCACCACCGAGGAGGACGCCGTGAAGATCGAGATCGACGAGGACAGGTGCATCGGCGCGGGCCAGTGCGTGCTGGCCGCCGAGGCCGTGTTCGACCAGCGCGACGAGGACGGCGTCGTGGTGCTGCTCGACGCCTCCCCCGCCCCGGAGCACCAGGACGCCGCGCGCCAGGCGGCCGCGCTGTGCCCCGCGGCCGCCATCGCGGTCCGCGAGGACTGATCACGCGAGGGACGGCCCACCCGCGGGGCCGTCCACCCGCGGGCTCAGCCCGCGGTCTCCGCGTCCAACCAGGACAGGTAGCCGGGGTTGCCGCCGACGATCGGCGTCGCGATCACCTCGGGCACCTCGTAGCCGTGGTGCTCCTGGAGGTGCGCGACCAGCGCGTCCAGCCGCGCCGCCGGCGTCTTGATCTGCAGCTGCCACTCCGGATCGTCCTGCACCGCCCCGTCCCAGCGGTAGAAGCTGCGGATCGGCACCACCTGCACGCAGGCGCCCAACCGCGCCTCGACGACGCCGCGGGCCAGTTCCGCCGCGGCAAGCTCGGAATCCGTCGTGGTCACGACCTGCACGTAGTCCGCCATGCGCCGAGCGTATCGACCTCGCGGCGCGCGGCGAAGTTTCACGTCGGCCGGGCGGCGGTTAACCGGGAGAGAGGTCACGACCGGTGACCGCACAACCCGTTGCACCGCAACGAGAACTCCCGGCAGGAGGACGCCATGCGAGGGCTCGTGTACGAAGGACCGCGCCAGGTGACCGTCAAGGACGTCCCGGACGCGCGGCTCGAACGCCCCACCGACGTGCTGGTGCGGATCACCACCACGAACATCTGCGGCTCGGACCTGCACATGTACGAAGGGCGCACCGACCTGGAGCCAGGGCGGGTGCTCGGCCACGAGAACCTCGGCGTGGTGGCGGAGATCGGCGGCGGCGTCGAACGCATCCAGGTCGGCGACCGGGTGTGCCTGCCGTTCAACATCGGCTGCGGCTTCTGCCGCAACTGCGAGGACGGTATGACCTCGTACTGCCTGACGGCGCACCCCGACCCGGACATGGCGGGAGCGGCGTTCGGCTTCGCCGGGATGGGCCCGTACCACGGCGGGCAGGCCGAGTACCTGCGCGTGCCGTTCGGCGACTTCAACTGCCTGCGGCTGCCGGAGGACGCCGCGGACAAGGAGGACGACTACGTGATGCTGGCCGACATCTTCCCCACCGGCTGGCACGCCACCCGCCTCGCGGGGTTGCGCCCCGGGGAGTCCTGCGTGGTCTACGGCGCCGGGCCGGTCGGGCTGATGGCCGGGTACTCCGCGCTGCTGCAGGGCGCGTCGCAGGTCTTCGTGGTGGACCGCCACCGGGACCGGCTGCGGCTCGCCGAGCAGATGGGCGCGATCGCGGTGGACGACTCCGACGGTGATCCGGCCCGGCAGGTGCTGGACCTCACCGACGGGCGCGGCGCGGACCGCGGCTGCGAGTGCGTCGGCTACCAGGCGCACGACCCGCAGGGCGTCGAGCACCCGGAGATGACGATGAACAGCCTGGTGAACTCGGTGCGGTTCACCGGCGGGATCGGCGCGGTCGGCATCTTCCTGCCGTCGGACCCCGGCTCGCCGGACCGGCTGGAGCAGGACGGGAAGCTGGCCTTCGAGATGGGCTCGTTCTGGTTCCAGGGCCAGCGGATCGGCACCGGGCAGGCGCCGGTGAAGGCCTACAACCGGCGGCTGCGGGACCTGATCCACCACGGCCGGGCGGCGCCGTCGTTCATCGTCTCGCACGACCTGCCGCTGCAGCGCGCCGCGGACGCCTACGAGCGCTTCGACAACCGCGAGGACGGCTGGACGAAGGTGGTGCTCAAACCCGAGATGGCCGGGTGAGCGCGCCCGCGCGCGGTCAGCCCGACAGCCCCAGGCGCAGGTGCTCGATGTGGTAGACGGCCTCGTCGAGCAGCTGCGCCACGTGGTCGTCGTAGAGGCTGTAGACGACGCTGCGCCCGCTGCGGTTGCCGGTGACGAGCCCGAGCGAGCGCAGCAGCCGCAGCTGGTGCGAGACGGCGGAGGCCTCCATGCCGACGGCTTCGGCGAGCTCCCCGACGGGCCGGGCACCTTGGCGCAGTTCGCTGAGGATCAGCAGCCGGGACGGGGTGGCGAGCGCCTGGAGGGTCTCGGCGACGGAGGCCGCCGCGGTGGCGTCCAGCTTCGCCGCGGGCGTGACCGCGTCTTCGACACCGTGACCCATGCGCGCAGTGTATCCGCACGACCGAAAACCTGAACGACTGAACACCTGAGCAAGCGTTCATGTATTCTTCGGCGCGCCCCGCCCCCGCGCCGAGGAAGCAGAGATGGTCGCGCTCGCCGACAGCCCCACCCCCACCACCAGCCCCGCGCACCCCCCCCACCCCAGCCGCCGCCGCGCCCCCCCCCCCGCCCCCGCCCCCCCGCCCCCCCCCCCCCCCCCCC
>NZ_JAIUKC010000230.1:0-1782 GCF_020177435.1 Saccharopolyspora sp. 7B
GGGCCGGGCCGCCCGCCGGCCGCCGGGGCGCCCCGGGGGGGGGGGGGGGCGCCCCCCCGGGGGCGGGGGGGGGGGCCCCCCCCCCCCCCCCCCCCCCCCCCCGCGCCGCTCACCGGAACGGGCAGGTCGCGGCGATGATCGGTGGGACACCCCGTTGCCCACGACCTCCGCTGCTGCCATGACACGATCTTCGCGCCCGCACCCGGCCCGAGCCATGCGGCGTTCGGGCGGTATTACCCTGGGCAGTGCACACGCAGAGTCACGATCGGTGGTAGGGGCCGATGGCCGGCCTCCACGGGTCGAGTGTGACCTGCACCGCACTCCGTCGAGTCCGAAAGGCGATGCCGCCGTGCCGCCCTCCGCTCCTCCGCGCACCGTGCGCATCGCCGCCGTCCTCACCATCGCCGAAGCGGTGGCGGGCCTCGCCTTCGTCGTCGCGCTGCTGGTGCGCACCGGCGCCCCCGACCTGGGCGGGGTGAACACGCTGGACCGCACCGACACGTTCGCCGAGGCCGGGTACTTCGGCATCATCTCGCTGGCCGTGCTCGCCGCGGGCGTCGGCATGTGGCAGGGCAGGCACTGGGCGCGCACGCCCGCGCTGCTGCTGCAGCTGATCCTGCTGGGGATCGCCTGGTACGCGATCGGGCCGTCGAAGCAGCCGCTGGTCGGGTTCGCGCTCGCGGTGCCCGCGGTGGCGGTGCTGTGGCTGATGTTCAACAAGCAGGGCCGGGTGTGGTCGCTGTACGGGCGGCCGCTCAACGGCGGCGGGTCCGGCGAGGGCTGATCGGCCCCGGCCGGGCGTGCCGGTCGCCGCGCTCCGGACGCTGAGCCCGCCGGAGCGCGGCGGGCGCGCCGTCGCCGGACGGATCTTCTGCGCGAGGCGTTCCGCGCGGCCCACGGCGGCGCTGAACGCCTCGGGGGTGTTGATCACCCGTCCGGTGGGGCTCTGCGTCCCGGCCGCCGGGAGAGGCGGGGTCAGGCGCCGAACTCGCGCAGCGCGTCCCCGGTGAGCCGGTGCACCGTCCACTCATCCATGCCGCGGGCCCCGACGGACTCGTAGAACTCGATCGCCGGGGTGTTCCAGTCCAGCACCCACCACTCCAGCCGCGCGTAGCCGCGCGCGACGCACTCCTGCGCGAGCGTGCGCAGCAGCGCCTTGCCGAGCCCGGAACCGCGCCGCTCGGGCAGCACGAACAGGTCCTCCAGGTAGATGCCGTGGCGGCCCTCCCAGGTGGAGAAGTTCAGGAACCACAGGGCGAAGCCCGCGACCTCGCCGTCGACCTCGGCGACGTGCCCGAACAGCGCCGGGTCCGCGCCGAACAGCGCGCGGTGCAGGTCGGATTCGGTGAGGTGGCACTCTTCGGCGGCCTTCTCGTACTCGGCCAGCGCGTGCACCAGCCGCACCACCGCGGGGACGTCGGACTCGGCCACCCGGCGGATGACGTGCTGCGACATCGCTGTTCCCTCGCTATCGGATCGGAGCGGGCACGTTGGAGCGTTCGAGCTGGGGGACGCCGCGCTCGTGCCCGAGCACGGTGATCCCGGCGGGGTCGAGGGCGAACCGGACGCCTTCGGTGACGGGCAGGCCGAGCCAGCGGGCGATCAGCGCCCGGCTGAAGTGCCCGTGCCCGGCGAGCAGCACGTCCCCGGCGGGGCCGGTGGCGATGCGGTCGAGCAGCGCGTCGGCGCGGGCGGTGACGTGGGGGGGGGGGGGGCCGCCCGGGGCGGGGGGGGGGGGGCGGCGGCGCCGGGGGCCCCCGCGCAGTGCCCCCCCTCCCCCGC
>NZ_JAIUKC010000230.1:1787-10451 GCF_020177435.1 Saccharopolyspora sp. 7B
CGCGGCGGGCCCGGGGGGGGCGGGGGGGGGGGGGGGGGGCGGGGGGGGGGGGGGGGGGGGGGGGGGGGGGGGGGGGCCCCCCCCCGGGGCAGGGGTGCGTCCACACCGTCCAGCCCGGAACCTGCTCGCGGATCTCCGGGGTGGTGCGGCCCTCGTAGTCGCCGTAGTCCCACTCGGCCAGCAGCGGTTCGACCTCGGCGGTGAGCCCGGCGAGTTCGGCGGTGCGGCGGGCGCGGCCGCGCGGGCTGGCGAGCGCGGTCAGCGGTGCGTCGCCGCGCAGGGCGGTGAGGGTGCGGGCCGCGGCGGTGGCGAGCTCCTCGCCCCGCGCGGTGAGCGGGACGTCGGTGCGCCCGGTGTGCTTGCCGCTGCTGGACCACTCCGTCTCGCCGTGCCGCAGCAGGAAGACCTTGCGTTCGCCGGATTCCGCCACGCGGCGAAGTCTAGGCGGCCGGGCCCGCGGCGCCCGCCGCGCCACCGGTGCGGGGGCCCGAACGCGAGAACGGCGCCGTCGCGCGGTGTTCCCGCTGCGGCGGCGCCGTTCGGCGACAGCGACCTCAGCCCTGCTTGGTCTCCCAGAAGATCTTCTCGATCTCCGCGATGTAGTCCAGCAGTTCCTGGCCCTTGGCCGGGTCCATGGAACCCTTGGTGCCGGTCGCCCCAGCGGCCTTGGTGGCCTTGTTGACCAGCTCGTGCAGCTGCGGGTACTTCTCGAAGTGCGGCGGCTTGAAGTAGTCAGTCCACAGCACCCACAGGTGGTGCTTGACGAGCTCGGAGCGCTGCTCGGCGATGATGATCGCGCGAGTGCGGAACTCGAAGTCCTCGTTGTTCTGGTACTTCTCCTGCACGGCCTTGACGGACTCAGCCTCGATCCGCGCCTGTGCCGGGTCGTAGACCCCGCACGGCAGGTCGCAGTGCGCGGTGGCTTCCAGGCGCGGGCTGAGGATACGGGACAGTAGACCCATCATTCCTCCCTGACAGTGAATGCTCCGACGTGCGTGACCCTACTCGTGACGATCTCGTGCGTCTTCCTGGAGGGACCGCTGCGGGGGTGCTCTCGACCGGAGGTGGGACGGTGTCCGGGCTGGATCGGTGGCGGTGGCGCCGGGTGCTGGTGCGCGGGGCGTCGATGGTGCCCGCGCTGCGCGATGGGGACGTGGTGGTGGTGCGGACTCGCGCGGTCGCCCGGGCGGGTGATGTGGTGCTGGTGCGGTGGGCGTCGCGACCTGCGCAGCTGTCGGTGAAGCGGGCGGTGCGCCGGGAGGGCGCCGGGTGGCACGTGGTGGGGGACAACGCGTTCGGCTCGACGGATTCGCGGGAGCTGGGGCCCGCGGCGGTGCTCGGCGTGGTGGCGTGGCGGTTGTGGCCGAGGCCACAGCGGCTCCGCTGAAGTGATACCCGTTCACTTCGTTTGCACCGTTTATGTGAACAGGGTTCACAACCGTGGGTGCGCGCTGCATCATCCAGCGTCATGACTCTCTCCCGCCGGCGCATGCTCGGTCTCACCGCGCTCAACGCGGCCGCCGCCCTCGGCCTCACCACCGTCTCCACCCGCGGGGCGGTCGCCGCAGGCCGGCGCACCACCGTGCCCGCCGTGGTGATCGGCTCGGGCTACGGCGCGGCCACCACCGCGCTGCGCCTCGGCTCCGCGGGAGTGCCCACGCTCATGCTGGAGATGGGGCGGCTCTGGGACACCGCGGGCTCCGATGGGTCGATCTTCTGCGACATGCTGCGACCCGACCACCGCAGCAGCTGGTTCCGCACCCGCACCGAAGCACCGCTGGCCAGCATCCTGTGGCTCGACCTGGTCAACCGGGACGTGAAGCCGTACGCGGGCGTCCTGGACCGGATGCACTTCGACGAGATGGACGTCTACGTCGGCCGCGGCGTCGGCGGCGGCTCCCTCGTCAACGGCGGCATGGCCGTCACCCCCGAACGGGACGACTTCGCGCGGATCCTGCCGGGCGTCGACCCGGAACCGATGTACCGGCGGTACTACCCGCTGGCGAACCGGATGCTCGGCGCGAACTCCCCGGACCCCACCTGGTTCGAGGACACCGACTGCTACGCCTACGCGCGGCTGTCCCGCAGGCACGCCGAACGCGCCGGGTTCGGCACCACCTTCGTGCCGAACGTCTACGACTTCGACTACATGCGCCGGGAAGCCGCCGGTGAGGTCCCGAAGTCCGCGCTCGCCTCCGAGGTGATCTACGGCAACAACCACGGCAAGCGCAGCCTGGACAAGAGCTACATCCCCGCCGCCCTCGGGACCGGCAACGTCACCCTGCAGACCCTCACCCGCGTCACCTCGTTCCGGCAGGAGGCCGACGGGACCTACGTGCTCACGACCGAGCGCATCGACGAGCTCGGCGAGGTCCGCGGCACCGCCGAGATCGCCTGCGCGCACCTGTTCCTCGGCGCGGGCAGCCTCGGCTCCACCGAACTGCTGCTGCGCGCCCGCGACACCGGGGCGCTGCCCGACCTGCCGGCCGGGCTCGGCGAGAAGTGGGGGCCGAACGGCAACGTGATGCTCGGCCGCGCCAACCACCCGTGGGACACCACCGGGCTCGTCCAGTCGGGCATGCCCGCGCTCGGCATCGACAACCGGCACGACCCGGACAACCCGGTGTTCGCCGAGATCGCGCCGGTGCCCGCGGGCATCGAAACCTGGGCCAGCCTCTACCTGGCCATCACCCGCAACCCCGAGCGCGGCCGCATCGAGTACGACGCGGCCACCGACTCGGCGCGGCTGCGCTGGCGCGAGGCGCAGGGACAGCCGTCCATCGACGCGGCGAAGGCCGTGTTCGACCGGATCAACCAGGCCAACGGCACCGCCTACCGGCACGACCTGTTCGGCGACACCAGGGCGTTCGAGAACCGGTTCACCTACCACCCGCTGGGCGGCTGCGTGCTCGGCGACGTCACCGACGCGTACGGGCGGGTGCGGGGCTACCGGAACCTGTACGTCACCGACGGCTCGCTGATCCCCGGCTCCACCGGGGTGAACCCGTTCGTGACGATCACCGCGCTCGCCGAGCGCAACGCGGAACGGGTCCTCGCCGAGGACTTCTGAGCGCGCGGTCGCCCGGGCCGGTGCGTCCGGGCGCCCCGCCGGTCATGCCGCGGCGCGGAGTTCGGCGTAGCGGCGCAGGCAGGCGTCGTAGTCGGGCAGCAGGCCCGCGTCGGCGGCCGCCGCCAAGGTCGGCGCGGCGCGGTCCTTGTCCGAGAGCACCGGTTCCCCGTCGAGGTGCTCGGCCCACGGCAGGCCCAGTTCCGGGTCGAGCGGGCTGATCCCGTGCTCCGCCGACGGCGTGAACGGGGTGGAGCACAGGTAGCTCATCACCGTGTCGTCCTCCAGCGCGACGAACGAGTGCCCGAGCCCCTCGGCGACGTACAGCGCCCGGTACTCCGCGGAGTCCAGCCGCACCGCCACCCACCGCCCGAACGTCGGCGAGCCGACCCGCACGTCCACCACCACGTCGACCATCGAGCCGCGCGGGCAGTACACGTACTTCGCCTGCCCCGGCGGCACGTCCGCGAAGTGCACGCCGCGGATCACGCCGCGCGCCGAGACGCTGTGGTTGGTCTGCCCGAGGCGCAGCGGGTGCCCGACGGCCTCGACGAACGCCGCCTCCTGGAACGGCGCGGCGAACAGGCCGCGGTGGTCGGGGAAGGACTTCGGGGTGAACTCGTGCACGCCGGTGATGTCGAAGGAGCGGATTTCCACGTCCGCAGCGTAACCACCTCATTTTCCGCTTCCGCCGCTGAGCGCCGGGGTGGCGGAACCGCGGCGCGGGGTCGGAGCCGGCAGCGGACGCCCGGCCCACCGGTCGCTCGAACCGCCGCCGGCCGGCCGCGCGGAAAATCGGGAAATGTTGCGCCACCGAGAACTGCCCGCAGGAAACCGCCCGCGTGACGCCCGACCTGCTCGATCAAGTCTGTGACCCTGGTCGCTGACAGCGCGGAACCCGCGCTGGCAGACTGGCCGGACCGCAGCGTCCACCGGTTCGCTTTCCCGCACCAGGGAAACCGGCACCGGTCGTCCCGACGCCCGTCGCACCCGGTACCGCCCGGGAGCCCTGACGAGCGCGTCGCCGGGTGGCTGTACGTCACCCATTCGCTCCGAAACCCGGGACCACCCGGTTTTCGCAGGCCATGGCAACAGGAGGGACGCCGTGACCACTGTGAACGATCGCACTCCCCCCGCCGCGAGCGGCGCGGAACTGACCGACGACGAGATCTTCCACGCGCACGAGGGCGGCAAGCTCGGCGTCGACGTGACCGCGCCGCTGGACAGCGCGCGCGACCTGTCGATCGCCTACACGCCCGGTGTGGCCAAGGTGAGCCGGGCCATCGCCGCCGATGAGACCCTGGCCGACCGCTACACCTGGACGCAGAACCTGGTGGCGGTGGTCAGCGACGGCACCGCGGTGCTCGGGCTCGGCGACATCGGGCCGCGCGCCTCGCTGCCCGTGATGGAGGGGAAGTCGGCGCTGTTCAAGACCTTCGCCGGGCTCAACTCGATCCCGCTGGTCCTCGACACCACCGACGTCGACGAGATCGTGGAGACGATGGTGCGGCTGCGCCCCTCGTTCGGCGCGGTGAACCTGGAGGACGTGGCGGCACCGCGGTGCTTCGAGCTGGAGCGCCGCCTCATCGAGGCCCTCGACTGCCCCGTGATGCACGACGACCAGCACGGCACGGCCGTCGTGGTGCTGGCCGCGCTGCGCAACGCCGCGAAGATCGTCGGCCGTGAGATGTCCTCGATGCGCGTGGTCATCTCCGGTGCGGGCGCGGCCGGCGTGGCGTGCGCGAAGATCCTGCACACCGCCGGGGTCGGCGAGATCGTCGTGCTGGACTCGCGGGGCGTGCTGCACTCCGGGCGGGACAACCTCACGCCCATCAAGGAGGAGCTGCTCGGCTACACCAACCCGCGCGGCATCACCGGCGGGCTGGAGAACGCCCTCGACGGGGCCGACGTGCTCATCGGCGTCTCCGCCGGCCAGATCCCGGAGGAGCTGGTCGCGACGATGGCCGACGACGCGATCGTGTTCGCGCTGTCGAACCCGGACCCGGAGGTGCACCCGGACGTCGCGCGCAAGCACGCGGCGGTCGTGGCCACCGGGCGCAGCGACTTCCCGAACCAGATCAACAACGTGCTGGCCTTCCCCGGCATCTTCAAGGGCGCGTTGCAGGAGAACTCGCGGATGATCACCGACCGGATGAAGGTCGCCGCCGCGGAGGCCATCGCCGAGGTCGTCGCCGAGGAACTCGCCGCCGACAAGATCGTGCCGAGCCCGCTGGACCCGCGGGTCGCGCCCGCCGTGATCAGCGCCGTCGCCGCGGCGGCCCGCGCGGACGGGGTCGCCACCGCCTGATCCCGCCGCGGGGATCGGACATCCGGACCACTGGGGCGCACCGTTCGAGGTCCCCCCCAGTGGTCTGTCCGGTGGGCTTCGCCCGCGGCGTTCGCGTCATGACAGCCGGTGCCCGTCGTCACACGCGCGGGTGGTACCGATCGAAGGGCGACCAGCGGTTCGCTGCGGAGTCCGTGCCGGTAAGGTCAGGTCCGTAACTCGCTGTGGTGCCGATCACGTGCGGGATGGTCGGTCTTCGGTCGTGTGCCCGGTGAACGTGGCCGCTACGCAGGAGGGGTGCTGGTGACCGATCGGTACGACGGAACGCCCGCTTCCGGGGCGAGAGGCGTGACGGAACCGGCGGCGGACGGGGCGGCGGGCTCGCTCGACGACGCGGGATTACCCGACGCACCCGCGATGCTCAGCGCCGCGGACGGCACGGTCCTGCGGGTCACCGAGCAGGCCGTGCGGCTGGCCGGGGTCGCCGACGCGGCCGAGCTGCTCGGTTCGCGGCTCGGTGAACTCGTGGTGCGCGCCGGATCGGTGTCGCTGCTGCGCGGAGCCCGCGACATCGCGGTGCGGGTGCTGAGCTGGCCCTCGCCGCGGGACCCGTCGCTGCGGGTGACCGTGCTGGTGGACGTGCGCGACCTGCTGCCCGAGGACGCCGCCGCCTCCGGCGCGGAGATCGCCGACGAACGCGCCCGGCTCATCGAGGCGCAGCGCATCGCGAAGGTCGGCAGCTGGAGCGTGTATCCCGAGACCGGGCAGATGTACCACAGCCCGGTGCTCAAGGAGCTCTTCCACGCCAGCGGCACCGAGGACGCCTTCGACGGCGTCAACATGATCGTCGCGGTGCGGCCCGACGACCAGCCGAAGGCCGAGGACTTCGGGGCCCGGCTGCGCGCCGCGCCCGTCGGCAAGCTCGTCGAGGTCGAACTGCGCGACCACACCGACCGCGTCTTCCTGTGCACCGGCCGGGTCGAACGCGACGCCGCCGACCGGGTCGAACGCATCGAAGGCACCGTGCAGGACGTCACCGAGCAGCGGCTGCTGGAACGGCAGCTGCGCGACGAGCGCCGCAAGCTGCACGACGCGCAGCGGGCCGCGCGCCTCGGCACCTGGGAATGGGACGCCGCCACCGGCATCACCCAGCTGTCGGAGATGATGCGCGAGATCTGCGGGCACCTGCCCGGCGAGGCCACCAGCTACGAGAGCTACCTGCAGGGCGTGCACCCCGAGGACCGGGACCGCGTCGACGAGGCCTGGCGCGGGTTGTCCCAGTGCTTCGAGCCCGTCGAGGTCGAGCACCGCTTCGTGCGCCGCGACGGCGCCATCCGCACCCTGCGTGCCCACGGCACCGCCATCCGCGACCCCGACGGCCGGATGGTGCTCGTCGGCACCGCGCAGGACGTCACCGAGCAGCGCACCGCGCTGACCCGGATCGAGCGGTCCACGCAGCGGTTCACCGATCTGGTCGCCGTCACGCCCGTCGGTATCGGCCTGTTCGACCAGGACGAGCACCTCGTCGACGCCAACGACGCGCTGTGCGACCTGCTCGGCTACCGGCTGGAGCAGCTGCGCGGGATGAGCGCGCGGCAGATGACGCACCCGGACGAGCGTGATTCGGGGCTGCGCGCCGCCTCCGACGAGAGCGCCTCGTCCCGCGCCGGGCGGCGGAAGGTGCCGCAGCGGCTGCTGATCCGCTCCGACGGCGAACCGGTGTACTGCGAGCTGCACGTCGCGCTGTCGGTGCAGGACGACGGCACCCGGTTCTGGCTCGTGGTGTTCCAGGACATCACCGAACGCCGCCGTGCCGCCGAAGCGCTGCGCTACCAGGCCACCCACGACGACCTGACCGGGCTGCCGAACCGGGCCGCGGTCAAGGAGCTGCTCGGCACCCTGCTCGGCAGCTCCGATCCGGCCGGGGTCGCGGTGCTGTTCTGCGACATCGACAACTTCAAGCGGGTCAACGACTCGCTCGGCCACGACGCGGGCGACGAGCTGCTGGTGGCGTTGGCGCGGCGGCTCGAAGGCGGGCTGCCCGAAGGCTGCACCGCGGCGCGGCTCTCCGGTGACGAGTTCCTCATCATCTGCTCCGACATCGCCACCGTCGGCGGGCTCGACTCGCTCGCCACCCGGGTGTCCGGGCTGCTGCGCACCGCGGTGCCGGTGCACGGGCAGCTGATCCGGGTGTCGGCGTCCATCGGGGCCGCGGTGCCCAGCGGTGGTGGTTCCGGCGGGGAGGACCTGCTGCGGTTCGCCGACGCCGCCATGTTCGAGGCGAAGCGGCGCGGCGCGGGCAAGGTGTCGCTGGCCAGTCCGGCGCTGATGGCCTCCGCGGACCGGCAGCTGCACCTCGAAGGGCAGCTGCGGGAAGCGCTGAACAACGACGGGCTGACGTTGCACTACCAGCCGGTGGTGGCCTCCGACGGCACCGTGCTCACCGCCGAGGCGCTGGTGCGCTGGCCGCACCCGGACCGCGGGCTGCTCAGCCCGGACGCGTTCCTGCCCGTCGCCGAGCAGGGCGACCTGCTGCGCGAGCTGGACCGGTGGGTGCTGCGCACCGCGCTGCGCGAAGCCTCCACCTGGCCGGTGCCGAACGGGCGCCAGGTCGGGATCGCGGTGAACCTCGCCGGGCTCGTGCCCGGGGGCGCCGACTTCGTGGACGTCGTCGCCGACACCGTCGCCGAATGCGGGCTCGACTGGAACCGGGTGGTGCTCGAACTCGTCGAGACCGCGCTGGTCGACCTGCCGTCCCGCACCCGGCAGGCGATGGGGGAGCTCGTCGCGCGCGGCGTCCGGTTCGCGGTGGACGACTTCGGCACCGGCTACTCCTCGCTGGCGCGGCTCAAGGACCTGCCCGCGCAGATCATCAAGGTGGATCGGCGGTTCGTGGCCGGCGTCGGCGGCGACCCCTCCGACTTCGCCGTGGCGCAGGCCGTCGTCGGGATGGCGCGGGCCATGGGGCGGTTGTGCGTCGCCGAAGGCGTGGAGACCGCGACCCAGTTCCACGTGCTGTCCGGGGTGGGGGTGGACGCCTACCAGGGGTGGCTGTTCTCGCGGCCGATGCCGGCGCGGGAGTTCCGGGCGCTGCTGGAGACGGGCCCGCTCCCGCTGACCAACGATCGGTGAGATCCCTCCGCTCTTGCTGCGCAGCTCTGGGGTGGCGGAACCTCAGCGCCCTCCTCGCTGCGGGATCTTTTTCCCGCTGCGGGCGGGGTCGCCGGCCCCGGGGGGAACGCTGCTGGGGACTCGCGGGTGATCAGGTGGTGGCTGCTTCGTTCGTCGGCAGGGCGTGCGGGCTGCGGGG
>NZ_JAIUKC010000231.1:0-9786 GCF_020177435.1 Saccharopolyspora sp. 7B
CACCCCCCCGCCCGCCCCCCCCGCGCCCCCCGCGGGGGGGGCGCCCCCCCCCCCCCCGCCCCGGCCGCGCCCAGCTCCAGCAGGGCGCGCGCCGTGCTCCGCCGCCCCGCTCGCGCCGCTTCCCGGCCGGCGACGAGCCACACCTCGGCGGCCGCCGTCGTCCAGCCGTGCTCGGCGCAGGCGTGCCCGGCGCGCCGCGCCGCGGCCAGCGCGTAGCGGGACACCTGTCCCACCCGCAGCCGCGCCTGCCACTCCACCGCCACCGCCAGCGCGGCCCAGGAATGCCGCCGCTGCGAGCGGAACAACCTGGCGGCGCACCGGGCCGGGCGGATCGCCGCTTCCGGATCGCCCGCCCGCAGCGCGCACCCGGCCAGGGCCAGCCAGGTGTCGCCGAGCCGCGCCACCCGGCCCAGCCGCTGCAACCGGGAAGCCGCGCGGTGCAGCTCCTCCCGCGCCTGGTCGTGCAGTCCCACCTCGGCCAGCGCTTCGGCCCGGTCGACACGGATCTCCGGGTGCCCGGCCGGGTCGGCCCCGGCGGCGCGCGCCTCGTCGAACAGCCGCAGCGCCCGCGGCAGGTCCCCGGCGCGCAGCGCCACGCAGCCCCGGTTGTGCCTGCACAGCGCGGCGCGCTGGTCCCGCCCCGCGGCGCGGAACCGGTGCTCGGCGGCGGCCAGGTCGGCCTCCGCCTCGTCGAGCCGATTGCGGTACAGGTGTGCGAGGCCGCGCGCGACGTGCGCGTTGGCCGCCCACTGGTGGTCCCCGCGCTCGGCAAGCCCCGGCAGCGCCGTCGAGAGCACCGCGACCGCCTCGTCCTGCCGGTCCTGCTGGAACAGCAGCACGCCGCGCAGGCAGCTCGCCCGCACCGCGTCCTGGCCGGTGAGCTGCTGGGCCGCGGCCTCCAGGTGCCGCCACGCCGCCTCCGGGTCTCCCCGGTCCAGCTCGACCCACGCGCAGGTGAGCAGGACCTGCGCGGCCCGATCGGGCAACCGTTCCCGCCGCGCCGCCGCCAGCGCGACCCGCGCGTGCTGCCGAGCCTCCGCGGATCGACCGCGCTCCACCGCGACCAGCGCCCGGATGTGCCTGGCCAGCACCCGCAGCTCGGGATCGCCGGAGCGGGCGAGCCAGCGGTCCGCCGCCCGCGCCGCCCCGTCCGGGTCCGCGCAGACCCGGTCCCGCCACCGCACCGCGGCCGAGATCGGCTCCGTGCTCGGCGCGAGGGCCGTCCCGGCGCTCAACAGACCAGCCAATCCGCGACGGCGGGCGCGGCGCCCACCGGCCGGAACACCAGGCCCAGCGGGCCCGTAGGCACGTCGGTCACCCGGAACGCGCCCGCCACGTCGAGCTCGGCGACGCACTGCCCGCCCGGATGCCGGAACAGCACGTCCCCCTCCGGCCTCCCCTGACCGGAGCGGCTGATCACCATGCCCGCGGCCCGGAACAGGCCCGGCACCGTCGGCACCAGGTCGAGCTCCACGATCCGCCCCGGCATCAGGAACGTGAGCACCCGCGGTTCCGCCGGATCCGGGGCGGCGCCACCGGACCGGACCGCGGCGGCCGCGTCGGCCGAGTCGCCGACCAGCTCCAACGCCGCCGCGCCCGACCGGGCACGCGCCAAACCGGCGGCGGCGTACGCGGCGTCGCGCACCCGCACCGGCGCCGGATCGCGGAGTTCGAACAGGTCGCGCAGCACGCGCAGCTCGGCGGGCATCCGGGGGCTCATCCGGCGGCCTCCTCGACGTTCCCGCCGGTCGCCAACCGTTCCCGCAGCGCCGCGAGGCAGCGGCCCTTCTTCGGGCCGATGCTGCCGCGCGGCATGCCGAGCGCCTGGCCGACCTGCGCGTAGCTGGCGTCCGGTGCCACCGCCACGACCCGCAGCAGCTGCTGGCAACGCCGGGAGAGCTGGGCGAACGCCTGCCACATCCGGGAGACCGCCACCGAGTGCAGCGCGCTGCTCTCCGGCCCGTCACCGGGATCCGGCAGGTCCAGCATCCCGGTGTCCCAGCCGACCGGAGATTCCCGGCGCCGGGCCTTCGACAGCCGGATCGCCTCGCGCCGGGCCGTCGTGGCCAGCCACCCTGGCAGCGCCCGCGGATCCCGCAGGGCGCCGAGGTTCTCCGCCAGCGACAGCCAGGTCACCTGGCACACGTCCTCGGCGTCGACGGCGCTCGGCGAGTACGCCCTGGCCGCCGCCCACACCACCGAGGCGTTGCGGTCGACGAGCTCCCGCCAGGCCGCAGGCTCACCGGCCGCGGCGCGGGCCAGCAACCGGGCGGCGTCGTCGGATTCGGAGACCTCGTGCACGGCGTGCATCGCGCTCCCTCCCCTCAAGATCGGTTTCCCGAGTAAGAGGAGCGAACCCCCCGCGCAGATTCACCGAACGCCGATTACCCCCCGAACGGGTAACGCCGCACCGCGTCCCGAGCGGCCCGGTCGGCGTCGGCCCCGTCCCGGACCGCGCTCGCCGCCGCGGCCGCGACCCGCGGCGCGGCGAACGACGTCCCGCTCCAGCTCGCGTACCCGTAGTGCCGCTCGCCGCGCCTCCCCGGCAGCAGCCGCACGTGGCTGCTCACCACGTCCACCCCCGGCGCGCACGCGTCCACCCAGTCGCCCGAGCCGGAGAACTCGGCCACCGCACCACCGGGCCCGCTCGCCGCGACGGCCAGCACCCCAGGCAGCGCGGCGGGCCAGAACGGCCGGGACGAACCGTGGTTCCCGGCGGCGGCCACCACCACCGCACCGCCGAACCGCGCGAGCTCGGCCTCCAGCGCGGGCGGGCACCGGTCGCCCGGCGTGTGGCACCCGGCGGTCAGCAGCACCACGTCCACCCGCGCCCCGCCGCGGCGCAACGCGCGCAACCCGGCGGCGACGGTGAGGTCGTCGGTGAACCCGAGCGAGGACAGCACCCGGTGCGCCCGCACCACCACCCCCGGCGCGTGCTGCAGCAGCACGCCGGAGACGAAGGTGCCGTGCCCGGCCTGCCGGTCCTGCTCGGCGTCGTCGTCCGCGTCCAGGACCTCCGGCACCGGGTCGAACCGGTCCCGGCCCGCGAACCACGGATGCGGGTCGCAGCCGGTGTCGAGCACCCCGACGGTGACGCCCCACCGCTCCCGGGCCGGTTCCGGGACCGGCGCCGCAGGCTCCGCCTCCGCGCCCGTGCCGAACAGCACCGGGGCGCCGAACATCGTCGCGGACCCGACGTGCACGTGGTTGGCGCTCACCTCGGCGAACTCGTCGGCGATGGCCACGCAGCGATCTCGTTCGGACGTGCGCAGCCGGATCCGCGCGAGCTCCAGCCCGTCGTCGTGGTCGATGCCGTCCACCCAGCGGCGCAACCGGGACAGCACCGGGTCCAGCGAGCCGCGCGCGGTGATCAGCTCCCCGCGCCGCACCAGGCATTCGCCGGGGCCGCCGGGATCGTGGACCAGCAGGTCGTGCCCGTAGCGCGCCCAGCTCTCGCCGAGCTCCGCGACCGTCAACCGGGTGCCCGAGATCGAATCCACAGGGGACACTGTGCGATGGGTCACCACGATCGTCCACTTGAGGCATGCCGTCGGGTGAAATCTCCTGGCATCCCGGTGGCATCGAGCCAGCAGTGTTCGCCGCAACCGGTGGTAAGACACCGCCTGTCCGGGTGGTTGATACCGAGAAGGGCTGCCACCCATCCTATGGCGAGAGGAGCATTGACCCCTCGCGTTCGGCGGGAGCGGACCGACAGGCGGTGGTGAGGGTGACCGGGAGCTGGCGCAGGCGCTGGCCGCTCCTGCGCGCCTGGACCGCCCGCGCCGCCGCGACCGCGGGACTCGTCGGCGGCGCCTGGTTGCTGGCCGCGGGCCCGGCCGAGGCCGCACCGCAGCCGGACGTGGTGCCCGCGGTACGGGTCGAGGTGGCGAAGCCCGCCATCTCGTCGCCGGCCGCCGTCCGGCCCGCCATCGCCCGGCCCGACCCCGTCGAGATCACGGCGCCCAACGCCCCGGAACCGGTCCACGAGGACGTCCCCACCGATGCGGTGCAGCTCGGCGTCGCCGACCTCGCCGCCGACATCACGAGCGGCGTGCGCGCGGAGCTCGAACCGGTCGTCGAACCCGCGGAACCCGACCGCACCGAGCCGGACCTGGTGCAGCTGCTCCCCGACCGCGGCGGCACCGGCGCGGTGGCGACCACCGCACCACCGCCGGACGTCGCCACACCTCGCGCTCAGGCCCCGGAACGCGTCGAACCGGCTCCGCCCGTGCGGACCGAAGCTCCCGACACCGCCCAGCACCTCTCCGCACCCGCACCCGAGCCGCAGCACCAGGCCGCGCCGACGCCCGCACCGGTCGAGCACGGTGGCACCGCACCGCACCAGGGTCCGCCGGTCGGGCCGCCCGCCGTGGTGACCGCTTCCGCGGCGCCGAGCGGGTCCGGGCACGGCCTGCGCTGGATGCACGCCGTGCTGCCGGCCCGGCCGCACCTGCCCGGGCCGGTGCGCGCCGTCGGCGGCCACGTCGAAACGGTCATCTCGCGCGGCATCGCGCTGATCGAACCGTCCACCTCCCCCGACTGAACCGGACCGGCGGCACCCGGCACCGGGGCCGCCGCACCACCGAGGTCTCCGGTCCGGCCGACTGCGCCAGGCAGGACCGGTCGCGGGGCGCCCGCAGGCACGTGCACCAGGAACCTTGACCCCTCCTGAGCTGCGTGCCGCGCCCCGGTCCCGGTGCCGCGCTGCCCCAGCGGCGCCGGGACCACGCCCGAGATCGCCTTCCGGCACGACGAGGGGCCGTGCCGGAAGGCGGTCCGGGTGCTCAGCTGATCGGCACCTCCAGCGGCCCCGGGTCGGGCATCCCGTCGAACCGGCCCGCCGCCGCGGCCAGCCGGCGCACGACCTCCCGGTGCTGCTCGACCGGCAGCGCGTACGGGATCCGCAGGTAGCGCTCCAGGTGGCCGTGCACCGCGAACCGGGATCCGGGCACCAGCCGCAGCCCGTGCTCCTCGGCGGCGATCGCGAACCTGCTGCTCACCGGAGTTCCCAGGTCGCACCACAGCGACAGCCCGCCGTCCGGGATCCGGAACCGCCAGCCCGGGACCTGCTCCGCGAGTTCCGCGATCATCGAGTCGCGCATCCCCGTCACCTCCTCCCGCCGTCGCCGCAGCGCCGGCTCCGGATCGGCCAGCAGCTCGGCCAGCACCAGCTGCTCCAGCACCGGGCTGCCGAGGTCCATCACCGCGCGCTCCAGCAGCAGGCGCTGCACCAGGTCCTCGGGCGCCCGCACCCATCCGAGCCGCATGCCGCCCCAGAACGCCTTGCCCGCCGAGCCGATCGTGATCACCCGGTCGTCGCCGAACGCGGCCACCGGTGGCGGCGGGGTGCGTCCGGTCAGGTCCAGTTCGACCAGGGTTTCGTCCACGACGGCCGTGGTGCGGGTGCGGCGCAGCATCGCGACCAGGCGTTCCCGGTCCTGCGCGGTCATCTGGATGCCGGTGGGGTTCTGGAAGTCCGGGATCAGGTAGGCCAGCTTCGGCGTGGTCTGCTGCAGCGTGGCGGACATCAGGTCCAGGTCCCAGCCCTCCGCGAGCATCGGCACCGCCACGGCCTCGGCGCCGGCACCGCGGATCGCCTGCAACGGGTTCGGGTAGGTGGGGTGCTCGACCAGCACCCGTTCGCCCGGGGAGACCAGGGTGCGCAGCACCAGCGCGAAGGCGTGCTGCGCGCCGTTGGTGACCAGCACCTGCCGCGGGTTCGTCGGCAGGCCGCGGCGGGTGTGGTGCTCGGCGATGCGTTCGCGCAGTTCCGGCAGCCCGAGCGCCTGGTAGCCGTGGCCGCCGAGCTCCGCCGGGATGCGGCAGCGCGCGCGGTCCAGCGCGGCGGTGAACTCCGGCGGCGCGGGCAACGTGGCCTGCGCGAGGTTGATCAGGTCGGGGGTGCTGGGCGGCCAGCCGCCGGGGTCGGTGTGCGCCCGGTCGCCGGGCAGCCGCACCCACGAGCCGGAGCCCTGCCTGCTGGCCGCGAAGCCCTCGTCGCGCAGCAGGTCCAGCGCCCGCACCACGAGGGTGCGGCTCACCTCGAGCGCGTCGGCGAACTCGCGCTCCGCGGGCAGCCTGGTTCCGGGGGGAAGCCTGCCGTCGAGCACGAGCTGCCGCACCGCCTGGTGCAGCCCGCCGGAGGTGGCGCGGCCGGAGTGCCAGCTGCCGAGCAGTTCCGCGATGCCGCGGGAGCCGATTCGTCCTATCACGCGAGACACGAGTCCAATAGTTCCAGATTGGCTATCGTGATCGAGGCCAATCTCGACGTATCAACGACTCATGGCTTCAACCACCACCCCAGTGGATCTTTCACCGATGCCGGTGTCGGTGCGCCCGACGGCCCGGCTGGCGCAGCTGTTCGGCGGCTTGGCGCTCTACGGCACGAGCATGGCGCTGATGGTGCGCGCCGAGGTCGGCCTGTCGCCGTGGGACGTGTTGCACGACGGGCTGACCCAGCGCCTCGGGTGGAGCTTCGGGGCCGTCACAGCGCTGACCAGCGTCGTGGTGCTCGCGCTGTGGATCCCGCTGCGGCAGCGGCCGGGCATCGGAACGGTGGCGAACGTGGTGGTCATCGCGGTCTCGGTGGACCTCGTGCTGGGGCTGCTGCCGCCGTTGCACTGGTTGCCGGGGCAGGTGGCGCTGTTCGTGGCCGGCCTGGTGCTGAACGGGTTCGCGACCGCGGTGTACGTCGGCGCCCGGCTCGGGCCGGGTCCGCGCGACGGGCTGATGACCGGCCTGCACGCGCGCACCGGCTGGTCGGTGCGGCTGGTGCGGACCGGGATCGAGGTGGGCGTGCTGGTCGTCGGCTGGGCGCTCGGCGGTTCCGCGGGATTCGGGACGGTGCTGTACGCGGTGGGGATCGGGTGGATCACCCAGTTGTTCCTGCCGCTGGTGACGGTCCCGGGCCGCCGATGATCGGGGGCGTGGCGGACGTCGAGGTGGCCGAGCGGCCGGGCGATCGGTTGACCCCGGGAGCGGGGACGAGCGAGGACGTGGTGCTGGTGCTGCCGAACGCGGTGGCGGTGCTGGACGGCGCGACCTCGCTGCGACCGGACTCCCGGTCCGGCGGCTGGTACGCGGAGCGGCTGGCCGGGGCGCTGGAACCGCGGCTGGTGGATCGGAGCGCCGATCTGGCGGATGTCCTGGCCGAGTCGATCGCCGAGGTGGCGGCCCGCTTCGACCTCCGCCCCGGCGAGTCGCCGTCCAGCACGGCGGCGCTGCTGCGCTGGGACGAGGAGCAGGTGGAGGCCCTGGTGCTGGCGGACAGCCCGATCGTGCTGGACACCTCGGCCGGCGTGCGGGCGGTGACCGACGACCAGCTCGCCGCGCTGCGCCGCCGGAACCAGGGTCGCCGGAACCGGGGCGGCGGATTCCGGGACCGGCTCCGATCCGGCGGCGGGTTCGGAGCCGGGCACCGGGCGGCGCTGGGTGCGGCGATGGGCCGGACCTCGCGGTGGCGCAACGTCGAAGGCGGCTTCTGGGTGGCCGAGGCGGTGCCGGAAGCCGCCGCGCACGCCACCCGCGCGCGGTGCCCCCGCCACGAGGTGCGGGCGGCGCTGGTGATGACCGACGGCGTGTCCTGCGGCGTGCAGGACTACGGGATCTTCCCCGGTTGGCCGGAGCTGCTGGCCGCGGCGGAACGCGACGGCCCGGACGCCGTGCTGGCCGAGGTGCGGGCCGCGGAGGACGCCGATCCGCGGGGCGAGCGCTGGCCGCGGCCCAAGCGGCACGACGATCAGGCGCTGGCGCTGGTCCGGTTCGCCGACGACGCCCGGACCCACGATCCGGGGAAAAAAGATCTCTGCACCTAGAGACAATCCGCATACCACCAAGTAACCTGGTGGTGTCCACCTGACCCCCAGGGGTGGACTTCACGCCCCCGCACTCCCGGTGACCCCCAGGCCGGTCGAGCGCGGGGGCGTCCTACGTTCGGGTGGAGTTTGTTTTCCTGCGCAACGGAGTTCCGCTTCACTCGTTTGAGTGGGCAAGGGAACCTGCCGCCACTGTCGGCAGTCGTACCGACGGCACGCAGCACGACTCCGAAATGGGGAGGGATCGCCCGTGGACTTGCACACCCGGATCGAACTGTTCGGTGGTCCAGAAGACGGTCGGGAGATCACCCTGCCCGCGGGCGCGGCCGGCGGGCCGCTCTCCCCCATCCCCGTCCCCCGCGACGTCGAGGACCCGACCGCCGCTTATGTGAAGGACCACCAGCGGCCGCACGGGGTGTGGATCTACAAGTACACGGTCAGCCCGACGATCCGGCAGTCCCCGGTGCAGTGAGACCACCGCGGTGGGCGGTGGGCTCGGCGGGGTCGGCTCGGTGCGGCGAGCCCGGCGGTGCAGCCAGCGCGGTGAAACTGGTGCGGTCCGGCCAGTGCAGTGGACCTGGCGCGGCCCAGCCAGTGCAGTGAACTTTATGCGGTCCGGCGACGCGGTGGACTCGGTGCGATTCTGCCGACGCGGTCGACTCAGTGCGGCGAACCCGGCGGAGGTAGCCCGGCAGCGCGGCGAACCCGGCACGGCCCGGCCGGCGGCGTGAACCTGGTGCGGCTCGGCAGGCGCAGCGAACCTGATGCGGTCCAGCCGGCGCAGTGGACTTGGTGCGGTCCGGCCGGCGCAGTGGACTTGGTGCGGTCCGGCCGGCGCAGTGGACTTGGCGCGGTGACCCGGACCGAAGATTCGGCAGCGCGGTGAACTCCGCGCGGTGAGCCCTGGAGCAGCGGCTCCGGCGTGCGGCTCGCCAGCTCGCACCCGGCGCGGCGCCTCCGGCGCGCGGGTGGCACGGAACCCCGACATCACCCCTCTCCGATGTGACCCCGATCACCTAGGGCAACCGGTTGCTTCCCGTCGCGTCTTCCGGACAGATCACGAAGCAAGCGACAATTTCGGAGGCAATCATGCGCAGCACCGCCATCGTGGGTTCCGTTCTCGCCGCAGGCCTTTCCCTCGTCGGCATCGCCGGTCTCGCCGGAGTCGCGAATTCGGAGGCCACCACGAACTTCATGGGCGCCAAGTCGAGCTACCCCTCGGTGCCGGGCCCGCAGCCGATGGACGTGGCCCACGGCGCCCTCCAAGCACCCGACGGCTCCTACTGGGACGTGTACTCCCGAGACGTGAGCGGTGGCCACGCCGGCGCCGAGAACGCGCACAACGTCATCGGCCTTTACCTCGACCTCGACCCGTCGCAGGTCAGCGACCCCAACGGCTACGCCGAAGACGTCTTCGGCAACTACGACTGCTCGCTCGTCACCCAGGAGGACACCCCGCGCATGGGAGTGAGCTGCGACGACGGCCAGCTCCCGGTCGTCGCCTTCCAGCAGGCGAGCTGACCGGCGGCACCACGCCCGCCGAGCTCCACCCACGCACCACCCGCCGACACGGCGATCGAATCCAGCGCATCGCGCGAACCATTCCACTCCAGCACGAATGACCCGATCGCCCTCGCACGCCCGAATTCGCCACCACTGAATTCCACGACACCGAATTCCACGGCGCCGAGAACAAGTCGGCAGCAATCCGGGACCGCGCACAATTCCGCGACGATCCCCACCATTCCACCGGCCCCCCCCCCCCCCCCCCCCCCCGGCCCCCGCGGGGGGGGGGCCCCCGACGTGCTCCTCGCAGCCGCGACCCGCACGGCTCACGGCTCACGGCTCACGGCTCACGGCTCACGGCTCACGGCTCACGGACGAGCCAACCGATCGCGCGCCACGGCGACCACCCCGGCACCGCCCGGCCCGCGGCCGCGCCACGACCGCAGCTTCCCGACCGCCCCACCAG
>NZ_JAIUKC010000232.1:0-9779 GCF_020177435.1 Saccharopolyspora sp. 7B
GCTCTACCAGGTGCTCTACCAGGCCCTGCCCGACTACCAGGACCGCCTGGCGCGGGGCGGCCCGCTGCTCGACGTCGGCAGCGGCGTCGGCGGCGCGCTGCTGACCACCCACGCCCAGCCCGCCCGGCGGCGCGCCCGGAGGACTTCCTGCCCCGCCCGGATGCGCCGGCGCCGAGGCCGGATCGAGTCGAGGTGACCCAGCCCTACATCCCGGCGATCCGGGAAGAGCGGCCGGAGTTCGCCAAGCGGCTCAATCCGGACCCACCGGCCGCGCGGGCGGGCACCATCGAGGAGGTGCCACCGAAGTCCCCGTCCGGCACGCTCGCCGATCTCATCCCGGTGACCCCGCCGGAGGCCCCCGCGGCCCCGCCGGTCCCGGACACCGCGGCCGCGCCGCCCGCGAAGGCCCCGCCGCGGCAGCCGGCCAAGCGCCGCAGCCTGGCGCGCAGGGTCGTGGGCCGCATCATCGGCCCGGACCTGCTGCGCAAGGACCCGCCGAAGAAGCGCCGCTGACGTTCTTCCCCGACGCGGCGGTCGAGCCCGAACCCGGTGCTCGGCCGCCGCGTCGTCGCGTGCGCGGCCACCGGCCGCCCGCTCCCCGCGGGATCCTCGGAAGGTCCCACCGCGCACCTCCGGAGGTCGCCCGTTGTCCCAGCCATCCCCGTCGTCAGCGGCGGACCGGTTCGACCAGGTCGTGGCCCGGTTGCGGGCGGCGGGCTGCGTTTTCGCCGAGGACGAGGCCCGGCTGCTGCTGGCGGCGGCCGCCGGCCCGGGCGACCTCGCCGAGCTGGTGCGGCGGCGGGCCGAGGGCCTGCCGCTGGAGCAGGTGCTGGGCTGGGCGGAATTCCTCGGGCTGCGCATCGCGGTCGAGCCGGGCGTGTTCGTCCCGCGGCGGCGCACCGAACTCCTAGCCCGCGAGGCCATCGACGCCGCCCGCGCCGCCGGCCCGGAACCGCTGGTGGTGGACCTGTGCTGCGGCTCCGGCGCGGTCGGCGCCGCCGTGCTGGTGGCTGTGCCCGCGGCGGTGGTGCACGCCGCCGACATCGACGCGGCCGCGGTGCGCTGCGCCCGCCGCAACCTGCCCCCGGAGCGGGTGCACGCCGGTGACCTGGACCGGGCGCTGCCCGCGGCGCTGCTCGGCCGGGTGGACGTCCTGGCGGTCAACGCGCCCTACGTGCCGACGGCGCGGATCCCGCTGATGCCGCCGGAAGCGCGCGACCACGAACCGGCGACCGCCCTCGACGGCGGGGACGACGGGCTCGACCTGCACCGGCGGATCGCCGCCGCCGCACCCGCCCTGCTCGCCCCCGGCGGTGTCCTGCTCATCGAGACCAGCACCGAGCAGGCCGCGGGAACGGCCGCGGCGATGACCCGGCACGGCCTGCTCCCGCACACCACCGAGGACCCGGACGTGGCGGGCACCGTGGTCCGCGGCAGCACCCGCTGACCTCGCCCGATGCGGAAACGCATGCGCATCCGGCAGTCCCGGGATCTGGAAGAAGTTGCGCCACCGGGGGGTCGCCTCAGTAATCTGAGCGATCTGATCTTCCACCGGTCGACGACTATCCACAGAGGACGCAGATGCCGTTGATCACCGACCCGGCGACGCCGCCGGTGCTGGCCGACAGCGTTCGGCTCGCCGACGACGGCGTGCACCTGCTGGACCGCCGGGTGTTCCCGTTCGAACGCACCTGGGTGCACGCCCGCGACGTCGAGCAGGTCGCCCGCGCCATCGAGGACATGGTCACCCAGTCCAGCGGCCCGTACTTCGCCGCGCTGTGGGGCCTCGCGCTGGCCGCCCGCCACGCCGCCGCCGACGCGCCCGACCAGGTCACCGAACGGGTTCGCGCGGCCGCGGACCGGCTCATCGCCACCCGGCCCACCAACGACCACCAGCGGCTCGCCGCGGCGTTCGTGCTCGACGCCGTCGACGCCGCCCGCGCCCGCGGCGAGGACTCCCCGGCGGAACTCGCCGCCGCCGCGCTGGCCGGGGCGCGCGCCGGGGACGCCGACTACCGGGGGCGCAGCCGCGCCATGGGTGAGGCCGCCGCGCGGCTGCTGCCCGACGGCGCCCGGGTGCTCACCCACTGCTGGGGCGACCTGTACCTGACCGAGACGGTCGCCGCCGCCCAGCGCGCGGGCAAGGAACTCACCTTCTACTGCACCGAAACCCGCCCCTACCTGCAAGGCGCCCGGCTCACCGCCGAAACCCTCGCCGAGATGGGCGTACCCACCACGCTGATCACCGACGGCATGGGCGCTTCGCTGTTCAGCCGGGGCGAGGTGGACGCGCTGATCACCGCCAGCGACCGGGTCACCCTCGACGGGCACGTCATCAACAAGGTCGGCACGCTGCAGCTCGCCGTCGCCGCGCACGCCTTCGGCGTGCCGTACCACGCGCTGTGCCACGAACCGGACCCGAAATCCCCCACCGCGGCGGACGTGCCGATCGAGCACCGCGACGGCGACGAAGTGCTGCACACCCTCGGGCGGCGCACCGCCAGCGAACGCGTCCGGGGCCACTACCCCGCGTTCGACGTGACCCCGCCCCGGTTCGTCACCACCGTCGTCACCGACCAGGGCCCGTTCGCCCCCGGCGCGCTCGCCGGGTACGAGCACCCCACCCACGACCAGGGGGAACAGGCATGACCGAACCGGTAGCGGCCCGCTGGGTCGTCATCGACATCGAAGGCACGGTCACCCCGACCAGCCAGGTCCGCGAAGTGCTCTACGACTACGCCCGCCCCAGGCTCGGCCCGTGGATCGACGAGCACCCCGACGACCCGGAGGTCGGCGCCGCGGTCGCCGACGTGCGCGCCGAAGCGGGCCTGCCCGCCGACGCCGGCACCGACGCGGTCGTGGCGGTGCTGCACGCCTGGATGGACGCCGACCGCAAGGCCACCCCGCTCAAAACCCTGCAGGGCCTCATCTGGCGGCAGGGCTACGCGGACGCGGAGCTGACCACCGAGCTGTTCCCCGACGTCGTCGGCGCCCTGCTGCACTTCCACGACCAGGGCGCGGGGCTGGCCGTGTTCTCCTCCGGGTCGGTGGCCGCGCAGATCGCGTCGTTCTCGCACACCAGCGACGGGGACCTGCGGCACCTGTTCCAGCACCACTTCGACACCACCAACGCCGGGCCCAAGCGGGAGGCGCGCTCCTACCGGGCGATGACCGAAGTCCTCGGCACCGACCCCGGTGACGTGCTGTTCGCCTCCGACGTGCCCGCGGAGCTCGACGCCGCCGCCGAAGCCGGGTGGCGCACCGTCGGGCTCGCCCGGCCCGGCGAACCGTTCGCCGACGCCGACTTCGGCGCGCACCGCACCGTCACCACCTTCGACGACATCAGCATCGAGGTGCCCGCATGAGCGCCCCCATCACCGCCGGGGAGCTCGACGCCGCCGGGGCGGCGCTGGCCGCGGAATCCGCGCGGTTCGCCGGGCTCGGCTGGATGCGCGGCACCTCCGGGAACCTGTCGGTCACCTTGCGCACCGACCCGCTGCGGCTGGCGGTCACCACCAGCGGCCGGGACAAGGGCGAACTGACCCCGCAGGACGTGGTGGTCGTCGACGCGGCGGGCGCCGCCGTCCCCGACCAGCCGCGGCCCGGCCGGCGGCCGTCCGCCGAAGCCGGGCTGCACGCGCGCGTCGCCGCCCGCGCCGGAGCGGGAGCCGTGGTGCACGTGCACGTCATCGCCCCGGTGCTCGCCGCCGCCCGTTGGCCCGGCGGGATCGTGCTGCGCGACCTGGAGATGCTCAAAGGGCTCGGCCGCGGCGCCCACGACGACGAGGTGACCGTGCCGGTCGTGCCCAACGGGCAGGACATGACCTGGCTCGGCGACCGCTTCGACGAGGTCTTCGACCCGGCGACCCCGGCGCTGGTCGTCGCGGGCCACGGCGTGTACGTGTGGGGCGACGACCTCGCCCAGGCGCGGCACCGCACCGAATGCCTGGAGTGGTTGACCTCGTTCGCCCTCGCCGCCGACCAGCACACCTCGTGAACAGGAGAACCGCATGACCCTGCTGACCGTCTGGGACGACACCGACCCGGGCACCGCCACGCTGCGCACCGAGGACCCCGCCGAGATCGGTGGCGTCCTCAAGGAGTTCGGGGTGCGCTTCGAACGCTGGCAGCTGCGGGAGCTGCCCGCCGACGCCACCTCCGAGCAGGTCCTCGACGCCTACCGGTCCGAAGTGGACCGGGTCATCGACAGCGAGGGCTACATCAAGGTCGACGCGATCGCGATGCGGCCCTCCGCCGACCCCGAATGGCCGGCGAAGGCCAAGGCCGCGCGGGAGAAGTTCCTGTCCGAGCACACCCACGACGACGACGAGGACCGGTTCTTCGCCCGCGGCGCCGGGGTGTTCTACCTGCACCTCGACGGCAAGGTGTACGCGGTGCTGTGCGAGGCCGGGGACCTGCTCAGCGTGCCCGCCAACACCACGCACTGGTTCGACATGGGAACCAGCCCCGACTTCGTGTCGATCCGCTTCTTCCACGACGACGACGGGTGGATCGGCGAGTTCCTCAACACCGACACCGCCGAGAAGTTCCCCACCTTCGACGACCTGATGGCAGACCGCTGACGGTCCGCTTCCCGTCGGGAGCCGGGCCGGGTGGCGGAACCTCAGTGGTGCCCTCGCGAGGGCACCGCTGAGAAACCGCGGGTGGGTGGTCGGCCGCGCAGCACCTCCGCCGCTAGGAGGGGAATCCGCCGCGCGAGGTCGTGGGGTGGTGCACGGCCCGGCCGGTCCTGCCGGACCGGTGGGCCACCCACCCGCGGGTCAACGGCAGGCGTTCTCGATGACGTCCGCGCCCGCGACGGGGCCGCCGGCGGCGGCGATGTCGGCGCGCATGCCGGCCAGGTTGGCCCTGATGTCCTCGTCGGAGGCGACGGCCTCCACCGCGGCGAACACGCTCTGCGCGGTGATCTCCTCCTCCGGCAACCTGCGGCCCAAGCCCAGTTCGGTGACGCGGTCGGCGTTGGCGGCCTGCTCCATCATCTGCGGGACGCCCACCATCGGGACCCCGTAGGCCAGCGCCTCCATCGTCGAACCCATCCCGTTGTGCGTGACGAACGCCGAAGCGCGCCGCAGCACCCCCAGCTGCGGGAACGAGGGCCGCACGTCGAAGTTCGCCGGGATCTCACCGAGCTCGGCGACGTCCACCACACCGCCGATGGACATCGCGACCTGCCAGCGGGTGCCGCCGAAGGCCTCCAGGAACGTGCGGTACAGGTCCGGGCGGTCGTTGAACCCGGTTCCCAGCGAGATGAACAGCAGCGGCGCCTGCTCGTCGGCCGGGGTGTAGTCCTGCTCGGCGCGGCTGCCCAGGCACGGGCCGACGAAGTGGAAGCCGTCGTCGAAGGTCTCCCCGCCGAACTGGAACGACTTCGGCAGGAACACCACGCTGTCCGCACCGGGTACCGGGCGCATCGGGAACTGGTCGCCGGAGAGCCCGTACTCCTCGCCGAGCTCCTGGAACAGCGCGGCAGCCTTCACCAGCGCCGGGTGCTGCGGGTCGAAGTCCGCGGGCACCGACCGCTGCTGCAGCGACACCTGCTCGTTCGCGGCGAAGCTGGGTACCAGCGGGACGATCGGCACGTCCAGCTTCTGCGCGAGCAGCCGGCCCGCCGGGGTGAGCATGTCGACGCACACCACGTCGGGCCGGTCCGCGGAGAACCGCTCCAGCAGCACCGGCAGCGCGTTGCGGCTCTCCCCGTGCAGGTACTCCAGCATCCCGGCCATCAGGTCGACGGTCATCTGCATGCCGGGCCGCACCGACGGCAGCGTCGAGGGCATCTCGACCCCGTCGGCGCCCGCGGCCTCCACCAGCTCGAGCATGCTCTGCCCGGTGGCGTAGCTGACCCGGTTGCCGCGCCGGGTGAGCTCCTCCACCAGCGGCAGGGTCGGGTTGATGTGCCCGTGGCCGGGCACGGTGACCACGGCGATGTGCTTGTTCACGATTCCCCTAGCGATCGGTATCGGCCGTTCGGCCCGCACCGGTCCAGTCTGCCCCTCCCCGCTCGGCGAGGTGCGCGGGGAGCCGTGCGGTGATCGTCACACCGCGCGTGCTCTCGACATCGGATGGTCACTGCGCTCGCCCGCTGCGGCGATCAGCCCTTCACGCAGACGACCTGCTTGAGGTGGGCGACGACTTCGACGAGGTCGGTCTGCGCCCGGATCACCTCGTCGATGTCCTTGTAGGCGGACGGGATCTCGTCGACCACGCCCGCGTCCTTGCGGCACTCCACCCCGGCGGTCTGGGTCGCCAGGTCGGCGGCGGTGAACGTCCGGCGCGCCTTCGACCGCGACATCGCCCGCCCCGCGCCGTGCGAGGCGGAGGCGAACGACTCCGGGTTGCCGAGGCCGCGCACGATGAACGATCCCGTCCCCATGCTGCCCGGGATGATCCCGAGCTCGCCGCTGCCCGCGCGGATGGCGCCCTTGCGGGTCACCAGCAGCGGCACCCCGCCGTAGGTCTCCTCGGCGACGTAGTTGTGGTGGCAGGAGATCGGCTCGTCGAACCGGGTGCCCGGCACTGTGGCAGCCAGCGCCCGCTGCACCAGCGACACCATCACCGCCCGGTTGCGCCGCGCGTACTCCTGCGCCCAGAACAGGTCGCGCCGGTAGGCCGCCATCTGCGGGGTGCCCGCCACGAACACCGCCAGGTCCCGGTCCGGCAGGTCGGCGTTGTGCGGCAAGGACTTCGCCACCTCGATGTGCCGCTCGGCGAGCTCCTTGCCGATGTTGCGCGAACCCGAGTGCAGCATCAGCCACACCCGGCCCTCGTCGGCGCCGCCCTGCTCCAGGCACACCTCGATGAAGTGGTTCCCGCCGCCGAGGCTGCCCAGCTGCCGCAGCGCCCGCTGCCGCCTGCCGCGCACCCCGTCGTGCAGCTCCTCGAAGCCGCCCCAGAACCCGTCCCAGCCCGATTCGCCGGCCACCCGGCCGGTGTCCACCGGTTCGTCGTGCATCGCGAACCCGACCGGCACCGCCGATTCGATGCGCCGCCGCAGCCGGCCGAGGTCGTCGGGCAGGTCCGCGGCTCGCAACGAGGTGCGCACCGCGCTCATCCCGCAGCCGATGTCCACCCCGACCGCGGCCGGGGACACCGCGTCGCGCATCGCGATGACGCTGCCGACCGTCGCGCCCTTGCCCAGGTGCACGTCCGGCATCACCGCCAGCCCGTGCACCCACGGCAGGTCGGCGATGTTGCGCAGCTGCGCCATCGCCGCGTCCTCCACCCGGGACGGGTCCGCCCACATCCGGATGGGAACCCCGCTGCCCGGCACCACGCTGACCACCACGACCTCCTAGGAAGAACCGCCACCGGACCCGACGGGTCTCCGGGGCGGGAAGACGAAAAACCCGGGCCGCTCGGGCCCGGGCACCAGCACGCGAGAACGACGGGCGTCAGCGGACGCCACGACGCGCGGGCAGGACGGGACACGAGCGGATTCGCCACCGGACCGGCGCCACGCGACCACCTCCCCCGCGCTCGAACGACTCGTCGATCATGCGGTCCGGCCGCGGCGGGCCGCAACCGGATTTCCGCGGCCGGGCCTCACGCCCGGGTGAACTCGGTGGTCAGGACGTGGGCCTTCGCCGGGCCCGCCACGTGCCAGCGCTGCCACCAGGAGCCGGGGCCGTGCACCGCGTACTCGCCGCGGTAGAGGTCGGCCCGGCAGGGGTGCTCCACCCGCCAGCGCCCGGACCGCAGGTCCAGGTCGTGGAAGTAGCCGCCGTGGTCGAAGTGCACCGACGCGGTGGCCGGGTCGACCAGCCGGTAGTGCAGCGTCCGCTGCGCCGGGCCGCGGTGCGCGCCCAGCTCCAGCTCCCCGGTCTCGCGGTACACGAGCTCGCCGGACCCGGCGGTGAACTCCGCTTCGCCCGCGAAACCGCCCAGCCGCGCGCCCGCGTCGTCGGCGATGTCGCGCCGCAGCACCCACCGGCCCGCGAAGTACTCCGCCAGGTCCGGGACGGGAACCGGGGCCAGGTCCGGGACCGGGAGCGGCTCGGTCACGCCGAGGCGCCGGTGGAACCGCCCACCACCGCGTCCGAGGACGCGGCCTCCTTCGGCGGCAGCAGCCCGGACACGTCCGAACCGGTGTCGTTGATCTTGAGCACGAACGGGCGGGTCTCGGTGTAGCGCACCACGCTGATCGAGCACGGGTCGACCACGATCCGCTGGAACCCGTCCAGGTGAACGCCCAGCGCGTCCGCCAGCACCGACTTGATCACGTCGCCGTGCGAGCAGACCGCCCACACCGCGTTCGCCCCGAACTCCGCCGACACGCGCGCGTCGTGCTCGCGGATCGCGGCGACCGCCCGCGCCTGCACGTGCGCCAGACCCTCCCCGCCGGGGAACACCGCCGCGGACGGGTGCTGCTGCACCACCGACCACAGCGGTTCGGCGGTCAGCTCGGAGATCTTCCGGCCGGTCCAGTCGCCGTAGTCCACTTCGGAGAGCCGCTCGTCCACCACCGGTGCCAGCTCGCGGGACGCGGCGAACTCCCGCACCGTCTCGCCGCACCGCTGCAGCGGGGAGACCACCAGCGAGGAGATCGGCACCTCCGCGAGCCGCCCGGTCAGGCCCGCCGCCTGCGCGTTCCCCGCGGTGTCCAGGCCCACGCCCGGGCTGCGCCCGGCCAGCACCCCCGAACCGTTCGCCGCCGACCGTGCGTGCCTGAGCAGGATGAGTGTCGCCACGGAAACCGAGGGTAGGCCCCGCCGCGGACCGCGCCGAACCCCACCCGAGCACGACGGTGGGCCGGCGCCGTGCGGGCACCGGGCCACCGGGGGCCGAGCACGATCAGGGCTGCATGACGCCGAGCCCGAGCAGCGCGAACACCAGCAGGCCCAGCCCGATCCGGTACCAGACGAACAGGTACACGCTGTGGTGCTCCACGAACCGCAGCAGCCACGCGATGCACGCGTAGCCGACCAGGCCCGCCACCAGTGTCGCCACGATCATCTGCACGCCCGAGGGCTGCAGGCCAGGCCCGCCGCCCTCGAACACGTGCGGGATCTCCGAGAGCCCGGCCGCGAACACCGCCGGGATCGCCAGCAGGAACGAGAACCGCACCGCCGTCGGCCGAGTCAGGCCCAGCGACAGCCCGGCGGTGATCGTGCCGCCGGACCGGGACACCCCGGGGATCAGCGCCAGCGCCTGCGCCAGTCCCATCAGCACGCCGTCGCGCAGCGTCAGGCCGTCCTGCGCCCGCTGCTGCCTGCCGAACCGCTCCGCCAGCCCCAGCAGCACACCGAAGACGATCAGCATCGCGCCGGTCACCCACAGGCTGCGCAGCGCCCCGCGGATGTAGTCCTGGAACAGCAGGCCCAGCACCCCGATCGGGATGCTTCCCACGATCACGTACCACGCCAGCCGGTAGTCCTGGGTGCGCCGCACCTCGGCGTCGACCAGGCCGCGGAACCACGTGCCGATCAGCCGGACGATGTCCTTGATGAAGAAGATGACCACGGCCAGTTCGGTACCGATCTGCGTCACCGCCGTGAACGAGGCGCCCGCGTCATCGCCGAAGAACAACTCCGAGACGATCCGCAGGTGCCCCGACGACGAGATCGGCAGGAACTCGGTCAGACCCTGGACCACGGCGAGCACCATGGCCTGCAACCACGACAACTGAACCCACTCCAGTGCTGTGAGAGATGAATCGGGCCCGCACCGGTTCCGCGACCAGGGCGACGCCTCGTCCTGAGCGCAAATCTTGCATCACCGCCCGCACCTGCCCCGTCCCGCCCCACCGCAGCGGCCACCAG
>NZ_JAIUKC010000233.1:0-9567 GCF_020177435.1 Saccharopolyspora sp. 7B
TTCGCCGCGGGGCCCCCCCACACGATGGTCGCCGGGGGTGTTTTAGACCCAAACCCCCCACCGGGGGGCGCCGGGGCGGGGGGGCGCCCCCCCCCCCCCCCCGCGGGGGCCCCTTTTTTGTGCTGCGCCTCGACTGCGAGCGACGCGGCATCCACACTCGGACGGCACCGGTAGAGCGGTGGCGCCGAGGTCTACGCTGGTACTCAACCGAGTTTGCACGTCCAGGAGGTCTGGTGTCCGGGTCCGACGACACGCGTGGCGGCGGCGACCGCCGCGGAGCCGATTCCGGCCGCAGCGGCCAGGCCGGCAAGAACGGATCGGCAGGGCGCGGTTTCGGCGGCCGGAACGACCGAGGCCGAGACGGCGGATCCCGCGGCTCGGGTGGTGACCGCGGCCGACAGGGCGGTGGGAGCCGGTTCGCGAACAACCGCGACCGCGGCGGACCGCGCATCGAAGATCGCCGGGCTGATGGGGGGCACCGTCAGCGCGCCTTCGGGCAGGGACGCGACGAGCAGACCTGGGGTGACCCTGGCGACAAGGGCGACTCCAAGTTCCGCAAGGACAACCGGGGCCGTCCGGCCGACAAGGGCGGCTTCCGACGGGACTCCAAGTTCGACGACCGCAAGGGCGGACGTCCGGGCGAACAACGTCGTGGTGGCTTCCGCGACGAGCGTCGCGGTGACGATCGTCGGAACGACGGCGGCCGTGGCGGCTCGGGAGGCGCACGTCGCTTCGACCGGCAGGACGACCGCGGCCGTGGTTTCAACCGGGACGACCGGCCCAACCGTTCCTACCGCGACGACCGGCCTCGGGACGACCGCGGTGGCGACCGGAATCGCGGTGACTTCCGCGGTGGCGACCGGAACCGTGGTGACTTCCGCGGCGGTGACCGCCGGGACAAGCCGCGGTTCGACGACCGCCGCGACCGCCAGGGCTCGAACTTCAAGCGCGACGACCAGCGCCCGGACAACCGGCGCCCTGATTACCGGCGCGACGACGACAAGCGGGGCGGCGACCGGCGGAGCGACAACCGCGCGGGCGGCAACCGCCACCAAGGCGGCGGCCACCGTTCCGACGACCGTCCGCGCAACGACCGCCCGTGGCAGGACCGCAAGAGCGACGGCCGGGACCGCGGCGGCCGCTCCTGGTCGGACAAGCGCGACGATCGTGGCGGCGACCGGCGGCAGCGCGACGATCGTCGCGATGACCGCGGCGGCCGTCCCTCCTACGGGCGTCCGAAGGACGACCGTAGGGGCGGTGACCGTCCGCAGGGCAAGCGCGACCGCTTCGACAACGACCGCCCGCGGCGCGACGACCGGCAGCGGCCGCAGTCCGACAACCGCGGTCCGCGCCGACACGACCGGGACGCCGCGCAGCGTTCCAGTGCGGCAGCCGAGGAGAACGTCGAGACCAAGCCCGTCGAGGTCGCCCCGGAACTGCCGGAGGACGTCGACGTCTCCGAGCTGCACGGTGAGGTCCGCCGGGACATGCGCTCGCTGCCGAAGGGACTCGCGGACAAGGTCGCCTTGCACCTGGTCGCGGCCGGGAAGCTGATGGACACCGACCCAAAGCAGGCGCTCGTGCACGCGCGGTACGCGCGGCACCGCGCTTCCCGCATCGGTGCCGCGCGCGAAGCCAACGGGCTGTGCGCCTACCAGATGGGTGAGTGGACCGAGGCGCTGTCCGAGCTGCGCGCCGCGCGCCGCATGGGTGGTGGTCCCGGACACATCGCGATCATGGCGGACTGCGAGCGTGCGCTGGGCCGTGCGGAACGGGCCCTGGAACTGAGCCGCAGCGCCGAAGCCGCCGAGCTGACCGGTGGGGAAGCGGTGGAGCTCCGCATCGTTGCCGCCGGTGCCCGCCGCGACCTCGGCGAGGTCGAAGCGTCCGTGGTGAGCCTGCAGATTCCCGAACTGGACCCGAAGGTTCAGGAACCGTGGAGCGCCCGGCTCTTCTACGCGTACGCCGACAACCTGCTCGCCGCCGGCCGGGTGCAGGAGGCGTTCACCTGGTTCGTGCACGCCGCGCACGCCGACGACGACGGTGAGACGGACGCCCCGGAACGCCTGGACGAGCTGGTGGTCCTGCTCGGCGGTGATGCCGAAGCCGAAGAACTCGTGGCTGAAGCGACCGCTGCCGGACCCGCCGCGCTCGACGACGCGGGCGACGTCGAGCTCACCACCGAATCCGAATCCGAAGCCGAGGTGACGGTGGAAGAACCCGTGGACGCGGGTGACTCCGCTGCGGAACCGACCACGGCGCAGGCCGTCCCCGCGACCGCCGAGCCCGATGCAGCCGCGGTGGAACAGGCCCCGGCCTCGAAGCAGACAGCGGTGGACGGAACGCAGTCGGCCGACCGAGCGGTGAAGGCGAGCGACCCGCGAGGGGACGAATCGCAGTGACCGGAACGCTGCTCGACCACCACGACGCGGTGCTGCTCGACCTCGACGGCACCGTGTACCGCGGCGGCCAACTCGCGCCCGGGGCGGACGAGGCCATCGAGGAGGTGCGCCGGAAGTGCGTGCAGGTGCGGTACGTGACGAACAACGCGTCCAAACCGGCGCAAGCCGTCGCCGACCACCTCAACGCGCTCGGCCTGCAGGCCACCGCGGACGAGGTGAGCACCAGCGCTCAAGCCGGTGCCGCCCTGCTCGCCGAACAGCTGCCGACCGACGCGAAGGTGCTCGTCGTCGGCTCGGAGGCGCTCGCAGCGGAGGTCGAGCAGCTCGGACTCACCCCGGTCCGGGAGAACGCGGACGAACCGGTCGCGGTCGTGCAAGGCCACTCTCCGGACACCGGGTGGTGGAACCTGGCGGAAGCGTGCCTGGCCATCCGCGCCGGAGCGACGTGGGTCGCCTGCAACGCGGACGCCACGCTCCCCACCGAACGCGGTGAGCTGCCGGGCAACGGCTCCATGGTCGCGGCGCTGCGCGCGGCGACCGGTCAGGAACCGCAGGTCGCCGGCAAACCGGAACGCCCGTTGCTGGACCGCGCCGTGTCCTCGGCGCGGGCCGGGCGGCCACTGATGGTCGGAGACCGCCTCGACACCGACATCAGCGGTGCCGTGCGGTCCGGGATGCCCTCGCTGATGGTCCTGACCGGGGTGGGAACCCCGGCCGACGCGTTGTTCGCGCCGGTGGAACTCCGGCCCGAGCACATCGCGGACGATCTGCGCGGATTGCACCTGCCGCACGAGGTGAGCGCCGTCGGCGACCAGCCCGACTGGAAGGTTCGAGTCGCGGACGGTGTTCTCGAACTGTCGGCCGCGTCGGACCGGCCGGAGTCGTCCGGAACGCGGGAGCACGCGCTCGGTGCGCTCCGAGCCCTGTGCGCTGCGTGGTGGCCGGTCGGCTCCGGGCAGGTGACCGTGCGCTCGGCGGATTCCACGTCCACCGATGCGTTGCGCCGATTGGGCTTCGCCTGAAGCGACCGGCTCCGCACGTCCGGGGTTCAGTTCGGATAGCGTTGATGTAGTCGCCGCGAGACGTCCGGCGATGTGGGCGACAGAAGCGGGAGACGATGACCTCTCCAGGGCAGGGCGGTGCATTCGCGCCGAACCCGTCGATGCTGGCGAAGTCCTCGGACGACGGTTCGGCGGCCGAGCACGCCATCGGTGAAGCGCTCGCGCGTCTCGACGAGGTGCGTGAGTTGCCGGTGGCCGATCACGTCCAGCGGTTCGAGGCGGTGCACACGGCGTTGTCCGAAGCGTTGAGCAGAGCCGAGAACATGTTGTCCGGTTCGACGGGCGGCGGGTGATCGGAGTGCCGCGCAAATCGCGTTTGGACGCCGAACTCGTGCGCCGCGGGCTCGCGAGGTCGCGGGAGCAGGCCGCGGAACTGATCGCCGCCGGTCGGGTGACCGTGCGGGGCATGGTCGCCGGGAAACCGGCCACCGCCGTCGAGATCGATGCCCCGGTCGTGGTCGCCGAGGACGTCGACGACCCGAAGTGGGCTTCTCGCGGGGCGCACAAGCTGCTCGGCGCCTTGGAGGTCTTCGGCGCCGACGGGCTGGCCGTCGACGGGCGCCGGTGCCTCGACGCCGGTGCCTCCACCGGTGGCTTCACCGACGTGCTGCTGCGGCAGGGTGCTCGGGAAGTGGTGGCGGTGGACGTCGGGTACGGCCAGCTGGTGTGGGCGCTGCAGACCGACGACCGGGTGCGGGTGCACGACCGCACCAACGTGCGCGCCCTGGAACCCGCCGATATCGGCGGTCCGGTCGATCTCGTCGTGGCCGATCTGTCCTTCATCTCGCTGAAGCTCGTGCTGCCCGCGCTGTCGGCGTGCTCCGGGCCGGAGACCGACTTGGTCCCGATGGTCAAACCGCAGTTCGAGGTCGGCAAGGAGCGGCTCGGTTCCGGCGGCGTGGTGCGGGACCCCGAGCTGCGCGCGGAAGCGGTCCTGGACGTGGTCCGCTTCGCTGCGGAGTCCGGGCTGGGGCTGCGCGGCGTCACCGCCAGCCCGCTGCCGGGGCCCTCGGGCAACGTGGAGTTCTTCGTCTGGCTGCGGTCCGGTGCGAGCACCGACCCGGCGGAAGCGGCGGAACTCGTCGCGGAAGCGGTGCGCACCGGGCCGCAGACGACGGACAAGGGCGGTGGGGCCCAGAAGGCCGCCGCCGGCACGGCCGGAAACCGACGAGGGGGCCGCAGTTGACCCGAGAGGTGCTGCTGGTGGTCCACACCGGTAAACAGCACAACCTGCGCACCGCGGAGAAGGTCGCCGGGCAACTGGTGGGAGCCGGCGTGCGCGTGCGCGTGCTGGAGGATGAGGCGCGCGACCTCAGCCCCGGCTGCTACACCCAAGCGGTTCCTTCCGGACCGCACTCCGCCGCGGGCACCGAGCTGGTGTTCGTGCTCGGTGGCGACGGGACGTTGCTGCGCGCCGCCGAGCTGGCCCGGCTGCCGGGCGTCCCCGTGTTCGGCGTCAACCTCGGGCGGGTCGGTTTCCTCGCCGGGGCCGACTCGGATGCGTTGGACCAAGCGGTGCTGGCCGTGGTCGAAGGCCGGTACCACGTCGAAGAGCGGATGACCGTCGACATCACCGCGATGCTCGACGGGAAGGTGCTCGCGACCACGTGGGCGCTGAACGAGGCCAGCGTGGAGAAGAGCAGCCGGGAACGCATCCTCGACGTGGTCGTCGAGGTCGACGGCCATCCCGTGTCCGCGTTCGGCTGCGACGGGGTGCTCTGCTCCACCCCGACCGGATCCACGGCCTACGCGTTCTCCGCTGGCGGGCCGGTGGTCTGGCCGGAAGTGGAGGCATTGCTGGTGGTGCCGAGCAACGCGCACGCGCTGTTCGCCCGCCCGCTGGTGGTGTCGCGGAACTCCACCGTAGCGCTGGAGATCGACCACGGCGGGCACGACGCGGTGCTGTGCTGCGACGGGCAGCGGCACTTCGACCTGCCCGCGGGGGCCAGGGTCGAGGTCGTGGCCGGGGCGAACCCGCTGCGCCTGGTCCGGTTGTACGACGCGTCGTTCACCGACCGGTTGGTCCGGAAGTTCGAGCTCCCGGTCCAGGGGTGGCGCGGCCCGGCAGCCGACTGACCGGCCGCGAACCGCAGTCGAGCGCGGTCGCGCGGCACCGCCGCGCGCGGATCGGCGTGATTGATCGGACTGGCGGGGGCCGAGCGGTCGGGGCCGCCCGCTAGGGTGCTTGATGTGTTGGCTGAGATGCGCATCCAGGGACTGGGAGTCATCGACGATGCCACGCTTGAGCTGCACCCAGGCCTGACCGTGGTGACCGGTGAGACCGGAGCTGGCAAGACGATGGTGGTCACGGGGCTGCACCTGCTCAGCGGTGGTCGCGCCGATGCTTCGCGAGTCCGATCGAACACTCCGCGGGCTCTGGTGGAAGGGCGGTTCGAGGTCGCCCCCGAATCGGGGGCGGCGAAGGTCGCCGGGGAAGCCGGTGCCGAACCGGACGAGGACGGCAGCCTGATCGCGCTGCGCAGCGTGAACAGCGATGGTCGTTCGCGCGCGCACCTGGGCGGCCGGGCCGTGCCGAACGCGGTGCTCTCCGAGCTGTCGGAGCAATTGCTGGCGGTGCACGGGCAGAACGACCAGCTCCGGCTGCTGCGCCCCGGCGAGCAGCGCGCGGTGCTGGACCGCTTCGCCGGTGAGCCGGTGGCCGCCGTCCTGGAGCAGTACCAGCGGGTTCGCGCCGACTGGACCGCCGTGGTGCGGGAGCTTGCGGAGCGCACCGACTGGGCCCGGGAATGGGCACGGGAGGCGGAGCTGCTGAAGCACGGCCTGGACGAGATCGAAGCCGTGGCGCCGGAGCAGGGCGAGGATGAAGCCCTCGTCGACGAGGCGCGGCGGTTGTCCGACGTCGACCAACTGCGCGAGATCGCGGCCGGTGCACAGCACGCGGTGAGCGGTGCGGCCGACGGCGATCCGGAGTCTCCGGGCGCGATGGGCCTGCTCGGTGACGCCCGGCGCCGGCTCGGTGCCGCCGAGGACCCGGTGCTGCTCGACCTGGACTCGCGGGTCGCGGAGGCGACCGCGGTGCTCTCGGACGTGGGTGCCGAGCTGGGCGGGTACCTGGACCGGCTCGACGCCGACCCCGGACGGCTGGAACAGGTGCTCGCCAGGCAGGCCGAGCTGAAGAACCTCACCAAGAAGTACGCCGCCGACGTCGACGGCGTGCTGGCGTGGGCCGCGGACGCGCGGGAGCGCCTGGCCGGGATGGACACCTCCGACGAGGCGCTGGCCGCCCTGGCGCAGCGCCGCGACGAGCTCGCCGCCGAACTGGCGGAACACGCCCAGGTGCTCACGAAGGAACGGCAGGAGGCCGCCGTGGGGCTCGCGGCCGCGGTCTCCGAGGAACTCGCCGGACTGGCGATGGCTCAGGCGCGGCTGGAGGTCGTGGTCGAGCCCAAGGAGACCGAGGCGTCGGACACCGCGGCGCTGGCGGTGGGGGACCGGACGCTGGCCGCCGGCCCGGACGGCACCGACGAGGTCGAGCTGCGGCTCATCGCGCACTCCGGTGCCCCGTCCCTGCCGATCCACAAGGGCGCCTCGGGTGGTGAGCTCTCGCGGGTGATGCTCGGGCTGGAGGTCGTGCTCGCCGACGCGGACACGGTGCCGACGCTGGTGTTCGACGAGGTCGACGCCGGGGTGGGTGGCCGGGCGGCCGTCGAGATCGGTCGCCGCCTCGCGAGGTTGGCGCGGACCCACCAGGTGGTCGTGGTGACCCACCTCGCGCAGGTAGCCGCCTACGCGGACCGGCACCTCGTGGTGGACAAGGGATCGAACGACACCGGACTCACCCGGAGCGACGTGCGCACGGTCGCCGACGGTGAACGAGTCGCCGAGCTGGCCCGGATGCTCGCGGGTCTGGATTCCACCGCCACCGGCCGGGCGCACGCCGAGGAGCTGCTGGCGACCGCCGCGTCCGACAAGTCGAAGGCCGGACCCGCGAAGGGCGGGCGCGGCGGGAAGAGCGCCGCCGCGAACCCCCGCTGACCCGATTGATCCATTTGGATCAATCAAGTAGGGCTGAACGGGTGTGGTCGTACGGCGTGGCGACCTCCCGGGCGGTGATCCATTTGTCACCATCGGTGTATGAAGCTCAGTGGTCTGCTCACACGTCAGGAGGAGCTGCCGGGAGTGACCGGTACGGCGCGGGTCCCGCGCCGCACCGGCGAGCTGCCCTCGCGGCTCGGTCCCGGTGACATCGTCCTGCTGGACCAGGTCGACCTCGACCGCCGGACGGCGGACGTCCTGGTGGCGGCAGGGGTCATCGCGGTGGTCAACGCCGCGCCGTCGATCTCGGGGCGGTTTCCCAACCTGGGCCCCGAGGTGCTGTCCGCGGCCGGCGTCACCCTGATCGACCGCGCCGGCCGGGAGGCGATGCGCGCGGTCAAGGACGGTTCCAAGGTGCGGTTGCACGAGGGCACGATCTACTCGGGCGGCCGCGAGATCGCGTCCGGTGTGGAGCAGGACGCCGATTCGATCGCGGACCAGCTGATCGAGGCCAAGACGGGGATGACCTCGCAGCTCGAAGCGTTCTCGGCGAACACCATCGAGTTCCTGCGCACCGAGCGGATGCTCATCCTCGACGGCGTCGGGGTGCCCGCGGTGACCGTGCCCATCGAGGACCGCCACGTCCTGGTCCTGGTGCCCGGTTACGGGCACGCCGACGACCTGAAGCGCCTCAAGCGCTACATCAAGCACTACCGGCCGGTCCTGATCGGGGTGGACGCAGGTGCGGACACGCTGCTGCGGGCCGGGTACCGCCCGGACGTGATCGTCGGTGATCCGAACGGCATCGAGAAGGACACGCTGAAGCGGGCCACCGAGGTCGTGGTGCCCGCGCACCTGGACGGGCACGCACCGGGGATCGCGCGCATCCAGGACCTCGGCATCGGTGCGCTGACCTTCCCCGCCTCCGGGAACCCGGAGGACCTTGCGCTGCTGATCGCCGATGCTCACAACGCCCGCCTCGTGGTGACCGTGGGCTTCCAGGCGACCTTGCACGAGTTCCTGGACCGCGGCCGGTCCGGCTCCAACCCGTCCACGTTCCTGACCCGGCTGCGGCTGGGGAGCAGGCTCGTCGACGGTGCCGCGGTGACCGCGCTGCAGCGCAACGCCGGGTCGAACTGGGCGGTGGTCCTGCTGCTGGTGGCCGCGCTGCTGGTGCTCGGCGTGGCGTTGGCGGTGTCCGGATTCGGAACGTCCTTCCTCGCGGTGCTCGCCGACTTCGGCCGGTCCGCGTTCGGGCAGCTGCAGGAGTGGTTCGCATGATCTCGATGCGCCAACACGTGATCTCCCTGGCCGCGGTGCTGCTGGCCCTGGGGGTCGGCATCGTGCTCGGCTCGACCTCGCTCAGCGAGCGGTTGCTCTCGCATGTCGGCGAGGAGCGCGACTCGCTGAGCAACCAGGTCGACGAGCTCGGTGCGGAGCGCACCGCGCTCCGGGACGAGCTGGACGGCGCCAACCGGTTCAGCGCGGCCACGGCCCCGATGACGGTGCGCGGCAGCCTGGCCGATCGCGGTGTCGTCCTCTTCAGCACCTGGGACGTCTCCGAGCAGGACCGCGCCGGAATGCGCCGGCTGATCGAGGAATCGGGCGCGGAGGTGACCGGTGAGGTGCAGCTGGACCGGGCGATCGCCGAACCGGATCGGGCCGACCAGGCGCGGAAGCTGGTCACCCGGCTGCTCCCCGCGGGGGTGCAGCTGCCCACCGCCACCGACGTCGGAACGCTGACCGGCGGGCTGCTGGGGCCGCTGACCCTGCTCGACCAAGGAGCCGGTGCGCCGCAGGTCTCGCCGGAGGAGCGCGCGGCGGCGCTGACCGGCCTGTCCGAGGGCGGTTTCGCCACGGTGGTGGGCGAGGTGCGCGCCGCGCCGCTCGCGCTGGTGATGACCGGCGGCGATCAGGCGGGCTCCGGGGCAGAGCCCGGTGCGGCCGACCGGGCTGCCTTCCTGGCCCGCTTCGCCTCGCAGCTGGACCGCTCCGGGGGCGGCGCGGTGCTCGCGGGTGCGCGCGGTTCCGCCGACGGCGACGGGGCGGTCGGCGTCGCCCGCGCCGACCGGGCGGTGTCCTCCGCGTTGTCCACGGTGGACAACGCG
>NZ_JAIUKC010000234.1:0-2071 GCF_020177435.1 Saccharopolyspora sp. 7B
GCGACGTCAGGGGTGTCGGGGGCGGGGTCCTGGGTGCTGCACGCGGCACCGGACAGGGCGAGCAGCGCCACCGCCGTCACGGCGCAGGTGCGCTCGATCACGCTCAGCATCAGTTCGCACGTTAGTGCAGTTTTCGGCCGATGTGGATACTCAAAGTCACTTGTTGATCTCCACGTTATTACCTGGAAGGGTGGCGCGAACATTCGACCGGCAACGTAACGTGTTCAGTTGTCCGGATTCGCCGACGTCGGGGAGGCGAAAGCTGTGACCGAACCTGCGCCCGAAGGGGCCCCAGGGCCAACGAAACCCAGCCGTGACAACGGAATCGGCGGCATCCCGCAGTGGGCCGTCGTCGCCGTCGCCGTCATCGTGCTGCTGATCGCGGGGTACGTGCTGCTCCGCATGCTGTCCACAGAGGACGTGCGGGTCGACGGGCTGCCGTCGCGCCCGGTCCGCGCCGAGGCGACGGCCGATGGATCCATTCAGATCCGTTCCGAGGGCGGCGGTTCCACCGTTCTGCTCGACGGGAAGCCCGTGCCCACCACGCCCCAGGACGGTGCGGTGGCCGTGCACGCGGCCGCCGTGCCCGACGGCTCCCACGTGCTGGAAGTCGTCACGCCCAGGGCGATCTCCTGGCTCGGCTCCGCCAGCACCACGCAGGAGTTCACAGTGGACAGCGCGCCACCGGAGCTCCAGGTCGAGGATTCGCTGCGGCCCGAGAAGCTCGGCGAACCCGTCACCGTCACCGGCAAGGCCGCGGGCGCCGACCAGGTGACCGTCGCGGGCGAGCCGGTCCGGCCCGGGCCGGACGGCGCGTTCTCCGCCGTCGTCGACCGGCCGGAACGGGAGGTCCAGGTCGTGGCCACCGACCTCGCGGGCAACCGCGCGGAGCGCACCATGACCGTGCACATCAAGCACCCGGGCATGCGCGCCGTGCACATGACCGGGCTCGCCTGGACCAGCGACTCGCTGCGCGAACCCGTGCTCGAACTCGCCAGGCAGGGCCGCATCGACACCGTCGAGCTCGACATCAAGGACGAAAGCGGCGAGATCCCCTACGATTCCGCGCTGCCCGAGGCCAACCGCATCGGCGCCGTGAAGAACTACTACGACGCCCGCGAAGCCCTCGACCAGCTGCACGGCATGGGCGTGCGCGTCGTCGGCCGGCTCGTCGCCTTCAAGGACCCGGTGCTCGGCGAGGCGTCCTGGCGCGAAGGCCACCGGGAACGGGTCGTGCAGACCGCGGACGGCCAGCCGTGGAGCAGCGGGTACGGCGACTTCGCGTTCACCAACTTCGCCGACCCGGCGGTGCGGCAGTACAACATCGACCTCGCCGCCGAAGCCGCGTCGCTCGGGTTCGACGACGTCCTCTACGACTACGTGCGCAGGCCGGACGGCGGCATCGAGAAGATGCGCTTCGCCGGGCTGCGCACCACGCCGGAGCAGGGCATCGCGGACTTCCTCCGCGACACCCAGACGGCGGTCCGCTCGAAGGGGGCGCTGCTCGGGGCGTCGGTGTTCGGCATCGCCGTGGACCGGCCCACCCAGATCGCCCAGGACATCCCGCGGATGGCGAAGTACGTGGACTACATCGCACCGATGGTCTACCCGTCGCACTGGGGGCCGGGCGAGTTCGGCGTCGACGATCCGAACACCCAGCCCTACGAGATCGTGCAGCGCTCGCTCGCCGAGTTCGCCAAGGCGGTCGAGGGCACCGACGTGCAGATCATCCCGTGGCTGCAGGACTTCAGCCTCGGCGCCAGCTACGGGCCCGCCGAGGTGGGCGCGCAGATCAAGGCCGCGCGGGACGACGGCATGCCCTCGTACCTGCTGTGGGCGCCGAACTGCCGCTACCACGGGGAGGCGCTGGTCCCGCAGCAGCCGTAGCCGCACCCGCGGTCGTGGCGGAGTGAACGGACCGTTCGTCCGATCTCGTTGGTCGAACGGTCCGTTGACTCGTGTCGGTGTGGGGTGAACGGACTGTTCGTCCGATCTCGTTGGTCGAACGGTCCGTTGACTCGTGTCGGTGTGGGGTGAACGGACTGTTCGTCCGATCTCGTTGGTCGAACGG
>NZ_JAIUKC010000235.1:0-7232 GCF_020177435.1 Saccharopolyspora sp. 7B
GGTCCGTTGACTCGTGTCGGTGTGGGGTGAACGGACTGTTCGTCCCATCTGGTTGGTCGAACGGTCCGTTGACTCCGATCGCGCCGGTGTTGATCTCGGTCCGCCAACGATGCCCCGTTCGTGTTGTCGAGGTGGCCGTCGCTCGGCACAGTGACGGGCACTCGGAGATCGGAGGCACACGATGGTGCGAGCACGACCCGTTCGGATCACCCTCGCGGCGGTCACCTCCTGCGCGCTGATCACTCCGATGGCGCACGCCGCCCCCGTCCCGCCGCCCAAGGCGCCGGAGGCGATCGGCTACGGCGGCGCCGTCTCCAGCGTCGATCCGGACGCCACCCGCGCCGGCATCGAGGTCCTCCGGGCGGGCGGCACCGCGGCCGACGCCGCCGTCGCGGTCGCCGCGGCGCTCGGCGTCACCGAGCCCTACTCGGCGGGCATCGGGGGCGGCGGCTACTTCGTGCACTACGACGCGGGCACCGGCGAGGTCTCCACCCTCGACGGCCGCGAGACCGCGCCCGCCTCCGCGCACCCCGAGATGTTCCTGGAGGACGGCGAGCCGATCCCCGCCGCGGAGGCCATCACCAGCGGACTCGGCGTCGGCGTGCCCGGCACCCCCGCCACCTGGGAGCAGGCGCTGCGGCGGTGGGGGAACGAGGACCTGGGCGAGGTGCTGCGCCCCGCCGAACGCCTCGCCCGGGACGGCTTCGTCGTCGACGACACCTTCCGGGAGCAGACCGCCGCCAACCAGGAGCGCTTCAGCGCGTTCCCCGCGACTCGGGACCTGTTCCTGCCCGGCGGTGCGCCGCCCGCCACCGGCAGCACGTTCCGCAACCCGGACCTCGCCGCGACCTACCGCACCCTCGCCGCCGAGGGCCTCGACCCGCTGTACCGCGGTGAGATCGGCGCCGACGTGGTCGAAGCCGTGCGGAACCCGCCGGTCGACCCGGCGGCCGGGCGCACCGTGCGGCCCGGCGGCATGACCGCCGACGACCTGCGCGATTACCGGATCGAGGAGCGCGACCCGACGCACGTGACCTACCGGGGGCTCGACGTGTACGGGATGCCGCCGTCGGCCTCCGGCGGCACCACCGTCGGCGAGGCGCTGAACATCCTCGAAGGCACCGACCTGGGCGCGCTGGACGAGGCGCAGTACCTGCACCGCTTCCTGGAGGCGAGCAAGCTCGGCTTCGCCGACCGGAACCGCTGGGTCGCCGATCCCGCGTTCGGCGACGTGCCCACCGCGGAGCTCACCGGCCAGGAGTTCGCCGACTCCCGCGCCTGCCTGATCACCCCGGACGCGGTCCTGCCCGCCCCGGTCGCCGCCGCCGACCCGCGCGAGCCCGCGCCCTGCGCGCCCCGACCGCCCGAACGCGGCGGGATCGACTACGAGGGCCCGAACACCACGCACCTCACCGTCGCCGACGCCCGCGGGGACGTGGTGTCCTACACGCTGACCATCGAGCAGACCGGCGGCAGCGGCATCACCGTGCCCGGGCGCGGGTTCCTGCTCAACAACGAGCTCACCGACTTCTCGTCCACCCCGGCCGTGCCCGGCGAACCCGACCCGAACCTGCCGGAACCCGGCAAGCGGCCGCGCAGCTCCATCAGCCCCACCGTGGTGCTGCGCGACGGGGAACCGGTGCTGGCGGTGGGCAGCCCCGGCGGCGCCACCATCATCACCACGGTGCTGCAGGTGCTGACCGGGCGCATCGACCGCGGCCTGCCGCTGGTGGAGGCGATCGCCCGGCCGCGCGCCTCGCAGCGCAACGCGCCGAGCACCGAGGCCGAAGCGGCCTTCCTGGCGCTGCCCGAAGCGGAGAAGTTGCGCGCCCTCGGGCACGAGCTCGACCCGTCCGCGGAGATCGGGGCCGCGACCGGTGTGGAACGGCTGCCCGACGGGCGCTGGCTCGCCGCCGCCGAACCGGCGCGCCGCGGCGGGGGAGCGGCCGAGGTGGTGCTGCCCGCCCCCTGACCCGGCCAGGTCGAGCGGGAGCACCGCCGACGCCGCGGCGCGCGGGCCGCCGGTGGGCTCCGGGCGCGGACGTCGCCGGTGCGGCGGTCGCCGCAGGAGGAATCGATCCCGCGGCGAGGAGGCCGCCGCGCGGGACGGCCACGGAGGCGGGGCGGGCGAGGACGACCGCGCGGTCGGGCGGCGCGAGGGCGACGACTAGACTCGCCGGGTCCCCCCGCCGAGCCCGAACCGGGAGCCCGCGTGACCGTCCAGCCCGTCCGACTCTTCGGCGACCCCGTCCTGCGGACCCGCGCCGACGAGGTCGTGGACTTCGACAAGGAACTGCACGGCCTCGTGCGCGACCTGTGGGACACCATGCACGAGCAGGGCGGGGCCGGGCTGGCCGCGCCGCAGCTCGGCGTCGGGCTGCGCGTGTTCACCTACCGCTGCGACGGCTTCGAGGGCCACCTGATCAACCCGGGCTGGGAGGTCGTCGGCGAGGAGATGCAGGACGGCCCCGAAGGCTGCCTGTCCATCCCCGGCATGCGCTGGGACTGCCTGCGGCACAAGCGCGTCGTCGCCCGCGGCTGGAACATGCACGGCGACCCGGTGGAGATCGAGGGCACGGACCTGCTGGCCCGCTGCATCCAGCACGAGACCGACCACCTGGACGGGGTCCTGTTCGTGGACCGGCTCGACGCCGAGACCCGCAAGCGCGCGCTGCGCGAGATCCGGCAGGCCGACTGGTTCGACGGGCAGGTGCCGGTCGTCAAGGAGAGCCCGCACCCGCTGTTCGGGAAGCGCTGAGCATGCGGATCGTCTTCGCCGGGACGCCCGAGCCCGCCGTGCCCGCGCTGCGCGCGCTCCTGGACTCCGAGCGGCACGAGGTCGCCGCCGTGATCACCCGGCCGGACGCCCGCGCGGGCCGCGGCCGCAAGGTGCTGCGCTCCCCGGTGGGCGCGCTCGCCGACGAGCACGGCGTCGAAGTGCTCACCCCCGCCCGCGCCACCGACCCGGACTTCCTGGCACGGCTGGCCGAACTCGAACCGGACTGCTGCCCGGTCGTCGCCTACGGGGCGCTGCTGCGGCAGCAGGCCCTCGACATCCCGCGGCACGGCTGGGTGAACCTGCACTTCTCGCTGCTGCCCGCGTGGCGCGGCGCGGCGCCCGTGCAGTCCGCGATCCGGCACGGCGACGAGATCACCGGTGCCGCCACCTTCCACCTGGTCCCCGAGCTGGACGCCGGGCCGGTGTACGGCGTGGTCACCGAAGCGGTGCGCGATACCGACACGGCGGGCGCGCTGCTGGACCGGCTGTCGATCTCCGGCGCCGACCTGCTGGTCGCCACCCTCGACGGCATCGAGGACGGCACCCTGCGGGCCAGGCCGCAGCCCGCCGAAGGCGTCAGCTACGCGCCGAAGGTCACCCCGGAGGACGCCAAGGCCGACTTCGCCGCGCCCGCGCTCGCCGTGGACCGCCTGATCCGCTCCGTGACCCCCGACCCGGGGGCGTGGGCCTGGTTCCGCGACGAGCGGTTCAAGCTCGGGCCCGTCACCCGCACCGAGGAGACCGGGCTCGCACCCGGCGAGATCGACGTGCAGCGCCGCCGGGTGCTCGTCGGCACCGCCACCGAAGCGGTGCAGCTCGGCGAAGTGCAAGCCCAGGGCAAGAAGCGGATGGCGGCCACCGACTGGGCGCGCGGAACCCGCATCGAGCAAGGAGAACGCCTGCAGTGAACGACGACCGCCCCCGCCGTCCGTCCCGGCCGCGCGGCAGCCGCCCGCCGCAGCGCGGCAAGAACCCGGCTCGGCCGCCGGCGCAGGACCCGGCGCGGATGGCCGCGCTGGACACGCTGCGCGCCGTGCGCGAACGCGACGCCTACGCGAACCTGACGCTGCCCGGCCTGCTGCGGCAGCGCAAGATCAGCGGGCGGGACGCGGGCCTGGCCACCGAGCTCGCCTACGGCGCCTGCCGGGCCAGGGGACTGCTCGACGCGGTGATCGCCGACTGCAGCGGCCGCGAGGTGTCCGAAGTGGACCCGATCACGCTGGACGCGCTGCGGCTCGGCGTGTACCAGTTGCTGCGCACCAGGATTCCGGCCCACGCCGCCGTGTCCTCCACAGTGGACATCGTGCGCGGTGAGGTCGGTTCGAAGCTCGCCGGATTCGCCAACGCCGTGATGCGCCGCGCGGGCGAACGCGACGAACAGCAGTGGATCGAACGGCTCGCCCCCGACCGCGCCACCGACCCCGTCGGCCACCTCGCGCTGCGCCACGCGCACCCGCGCTGGATCGCGCAGGCCTTCGCCGACGCGCTCGGCGACACCGGCGACGAACTCGCCGCCGCGCTCGCCGCCGACGACGCCCGGCCCGCCGTGCACCTCGTCGCCCGGCCCGGCGAGATCAGCGCCGAAGAGCTCGCCGCCATCACCGGCGGCGACGAAGCGCCCTACTCGCCCTACGGCGTGCACCTCGAAGCGGGCGCCGGCGACCCCGGCGACCTCGAACCCGTCCGCGAGGGCTTCGCCGCCGTGCAGGACGAAGGCAGCCAGCTCACCGCGCTCGCCGTCACCCGGCCCGAGGTCACCGGCGGCGACACCCGCTGGCTCGACCTGTGCGCCGGACCCGGCGGCAAGGCCGGGCTGCTCGGCGCCCTCATCACCCTCGACGGCGGCACCCTCGACGCCGTCGAGCAGTCCGAGCACCGCGCCGAACTCATCCGCAAGGTCACCCGCGACCTCGCCGTCACCGTGCACGTCACCGACGGCCGCGAACCCGGGCTCGAACCCGGCTACGACCGGGTGCTCGTCGACGCGCCCTGCACCGGGCTCGGCGCGCTGCGCCGCCGACCCGAAGCGCGCTGGCGGCGGCAGCCGTCCGACGTCGCCGAACTCGCCAAGCTGCAGCGCTCGCTGCTGCTGTCCGCCGTCGGCCTCGCCCGCTCCGGCGCCGTCGTGGCCTACGTCGTGTGCTCCCCGCACCTGTCCGAGACCGAGGGCGTCATCTCCGACGTGGTCCGGCGCAGCGGGGCGGAACTCCTCGACGCGCGCGAGGCGTTCCCCGGCGTGCCCGACCTCGGGGACGGGCCGACCGTCCAGCTGTGGCCCCACAAACACGGCACCGACGCGATGTTCTGCGCGTTGCTGCGGGTGTCCTGACGTACTCCTGCTGCTCGGGGAGTGGGTGGGGAACCTCAGCGGTTCCCTCGCTGCGGGATCTTTTTCACAGGTGGCTCCGCCACATGCGAAAAAGCTGTCCTCGCGAGGGAACCGCTGAGAACCCGCGGGTGGTCCCGTTGCTCGGGTGGTCGGCAGGTCAGCAGCTTCGCCGCTGGGAGGATCAACTGATCAACTGATTCTGCGGCCCTCAGGCCGCTTCGCGGTGGGCGGTCGGGCGGAGGTGCGGTGGGCCTTGCGGGGCTCGGGGAGTGCTGGAGGTGTCGTCCGCCGCGTGCGGGCCGTCGGCTGCGGTGCGGTCCGCGTCCGCCGGGCCACCGCCGCCGGTGCGGTGCACCGCGAACAGCAGGCCCAGGCCGACCAGCAGCAGCGCGTGCGAGGCCACCCGCTCCACCGTCGCCGCCCCGATCACCAGGTCGTGCACCGAGAAACCGGCCAGCGCCGCCACGAACGCGCTCAGCACCGGCAGCACCCCCGCCGCCGTGCGATCGTGCCACGCCGCCCACAGCAACCCCACGCCCAGCGCCAGGTTCCAGGCGGTGCTCTCGTTGAACAGGTGCGCCGCCATGCCCGGCCCGCCGTGCGCCGCGTGCCCGTGCATGCCGATCAGCCCCGACAGCTGACCGAGCGCGAGCAGGATCTGCGCCACCGCGGTCAGCGCCAACGCCCCGCGCAGCACCCCGCGCGTGCGGCGCGGACGTTCCGCCGCCGCCAGCACCGCCCCCGCCAAGTCCGGGGTGGGCGCCACCGCCCGCACCCGCAGGTTCCGGGTCAGCGCCCCCGCCTCGGCCTGGAAGGCCCGGCAGGCCGCGCACGTCTCCAGGTGGGCGTCGACCTCGGATTCCGGAGCCTCCGGGAGCTCCCCGTCCAGCAAGGCCGACACCGAGGTCCGGCATCGTTCGCAGTTCACGGTCAGATTGTCGGCCGAGCAGGGGGAGGAGTTCCCGGCGGGGCTTCGACTAGTCTCGACCACCGTGACGCACTCGGAGGCCGAAGACACCCGTGTGACCGAGCTCGCGCTGGCCGCCGGGAAAGGTGACCGCCGCGCCCTCGAAGAACTCGTCCGGGCCACCCAGCGCGACGTCTGGCGGTTCCTCGCGCACCTCGCGGGCGTGCCCGCGGCCGACGACCTCGCGCAGGAGACCTACCTGCGGGCGATGCGGGCCGTGCGCACCTTCCGCGGCTCGTCCTCCGCGCGCACCTGGCTGCTGGCCATCGCGCGCCGCGTCGTCGTCGACCAGATCCGCTCCGAACGCGCCCGGCCGCGCACCGTCACCTCCGATTGGGCGCAGGTGGCCGAGAGCGGTGGCCGCACCGGACGCGGCTTCGAAGAACTCGTCGAAGTCGGCGTGCTGCTCGACGGGCTCGACCCGGACCGGCGGGAAGCGCTCGTGCTCACCCAGGTCCTCGGGCTGACCTACCTGGAGGCCGCCGAGGTCAGCGGCTGCGAGCTCGGCACCGTCCGCTCGCGGGTCGCCCGCGCCCGCGAAGACCTCCTCACCCGCTCCCGCGGGCAGGACACCGGCACCGGCTGAGGGAACATCCCGGGACCGTCCCCGGTTGTGCGGGAAGATCCATCGACCAGCAGCGGAGGACGAGATGCCAGGCACACCGGTAGAGGTGCACCGCACCGGCGAGCACACCTTCACCGCCACCAACGGCCGCGGCGGGCAGGTCACCATCGGCCGCGACGGCGCCCCCGACGCGTTCACCCCCGGTGAGCTGCTGCTCGCCGCCATCGCCGGGTGCTCCGCCGTCACCAGCGAGAACCTGCTGGTGCGCCGCGCGGGTGCGGACGCCGACATCGCGGTGCACGCCGACCGGGACAAGACCGACGCCGACCCGAACAAGTTCTCCGAGGTGCGGGTCCGCTTCGACGTGGACCTGAGCTCCGTCGCCGACGCCGACCGGGCGAAGCTGCTCGACGCGGTGGAACGCGCCATCGAGCGGTACTGCACCGTCTCCCGCTCGGTCCAGGAGAGCACTCCTATTTCGTTGGAGCTGCCTCGGTGACGGTGGTGGTCGGCTGGCGGAACCTCAGCGCCCTCCTCGCTGCGGGATCGTTTTCACCGGTGGCTCCGCCACAGGAGAAAACGCTGTCCTCGC
>NZ_JAIUKC010000236.1:0-5988 GCF_020177435.1 Saccharopolyspora sp. 7B
TGGGCGCGGGCGGCAGGACGTTCACCGCGCACCTCCTGTTCCGCCGGGTGTCGCGTGCGATTCCGGCTGCGTGGGCGGGGCCTCCGGTGCGGAGGCCCCCCCCGCACGCGGATCACCGGTTGTAGACGGCGATGTAGTCGACGAGCATCGGGTGCCCCGGCTCCGTCGCGTCGGTCGGCGTGGTGATCCCGGAGTTCTTGTCCGGGAACTGGCCGCCGACCGCGACGTTGAGCAGCACGAAGTACCCGTCGTGCTCGGTCATGCTCCGCCACGCCGCGGCGTCCACATCGGACTCGCGCACCGAGTGGTACTGCTGCCCGTCCACGTACCAGCGCAGCTCCTCGACCTCGCCGCTGCGGTCCCACTCGAACCGGTAGGTGTGGAACGCCTCCTGGCAGGTGCTGTCCGGGCACTCCCGGCTCGCGGCCAGGCCGTCGGTCTCGTCGCAGGAACCGCCGGGGGAGACGTCGCAGTGCAGCACGCCGTACACGCGGTTCTCGGCGTTGACGTTCTCCATGATGTCGAACTCGCCGATGGTGGGCCAGCTCCACAGGTCCTCGCGGTACGGCGAGCCCAGCGCCCAGAACGCGGGCCAGTAGCCCAGCGCCCCGTCCGCGGCCACGTCCGGCATCCGGATGCGGCCCTCGATGCGCAGCACGCCGCCCTCGGCGGCCTTGAAGTCGCCGCGCCGCGTCTCGATCCGCGACGAGGTCCAGGCCCCGGACTCGTCCCGGCGCGGGGTGATCGCCAGGTTGCCGTCGCCGTCCTGCTGCAGGTTCTCCGGATCGGCGGTGTAGGTCTGCACCTCGCCGGTGCCCCAGCCGTCCGGTCCGCCCGGGTAGCCGCGGCCGGTGTCGACCTGCCAGTCGTCGCCGGGGGCGGCACCCGCCGCGCCGGTGAAGTCGTCGCCGAAGGTCAGCGTCCAGCCCTCGTCCGGCGGCGGGACGTCGGCCCCGGCCGGGGCGGTGACCAGACCGGTCAGGCCGATCCCCGCGGCGAGCGCGGCCGCGGCCAGCCGGCCGCGCCCGCGCGGAGCCGTCCCCGTCGTCGTCCGGTTCCGTGATCTTCCGGGCAGCGCCATCGCGCAGTCCTCCCTCGGGTCGGGCCCGGCCGGGCGCCGGGCCTCGCCGGCCACCGCGCTCCGCCCGGCCCCGCCGCGGAGGCGGTACCGGTGCAGAGACGTCGATCACGACCGACCAGCACATTCTTGAGAGCGCTCTCACGGCGGTCAACCGGCGGATGCAGCACGTAGGGGCACCCGAAAGGCAGACATCGCGGCACGAGCGGGTGATCATCGGTCGCGCCGGGGCGAGCTGCGCCATGATTGTTCCGGAAGGCGCGCGCCCGGTCGTCTGCGCAGTTGGCGCGGACAGATAGGGTGCTGAGGAGTCCATCAACCGCTCACCCGTCGCGTCGAGGCGGCAGGGTCAGTCACGAGGAGATAGGCGTGACCGTTCGCGTAGGGATCAACGGCTTCGGCCGCATCGGGCGGAACTTCTGGCGGGCCGCGACCGCCAGCGACCACGACATCGAGATCGTGGCCGCCAACGACCTGGGCGATGTCGCGACGATGGCCCACCTGCTCAAGTACGACAGCGTCCTCGGGCGCCTCGAGCAGGACGTCAAGGTCACCGACGAGGGCATCGAGGTGGGCGGCAAGCAGATCAAGATCCTGGCCGAGCGCGACCCGGGCAAGCTGCCCTGGGGCGACCTGGGCGTGGACGTGGTCGTCGAGTCCACCGGCTTCTTCACCAACGCCGCGGACGCCCGCAAGCACGTCGACGAGGGCGGCGCCAAGAAGGTCGTCATCTCCGCGCCCGCCAAGGGCGAGGACCTGACCGTGGTGCTGGGCGTCAACGACGACAAGTACGACGGCTCGCAGACGATCATCTCGAACGCGTCCTGCACCACGAACTGCCTGGCCCCCATGGTCAAGGTGCTCGACGACACGTTCGGCATCCAGCGCGGTCTGATGACCACGGTGCACGCCTACACCGCGGACCAGAACCTGCAGGACGGCCCGCACAAGGACCTGCGCCGCGCCCGGGGTGCCGCGATCAACGTGGTGCCGACCAGCACCGGTGCGGCCAAGGCCATCGGCCTGGTGCTGCCGGAGCTCAACGGCAAGCTCGACGGCTACGCGATGCGCGTGCCGGTGCCGACCGGTTCGGTCACCGACCTCACCGCGACCGTGGGCAAGGAGACCTCCGTCGAAGAGGTCAACGCCGCGTTCCGCGCCGCCGCCGGCGAGGGCAAGCTCAAGGGCGTGCTGCGCTACAGCGAGGACCCGATCGTCTCCAGCGACATCGTGACCGACCCGGCCTCCACGGTCTTCGACGCGCCGCTGACCAAGGTCATCGGCGACCAGGTCAAGATCGTCGGGTGGTACGACAACGAGTGGGGCTACTCCAACCGCCTCGCCGACCTTTCCGCCTTGATCGGTTCTAAGCTGTCCTGACGGGCTCGTTCTGCTCTGAGCTCGGGTAGCGGAACCTCAGGTGTCCCCTCGCTGCGGGATCTTTTTCCCAAGTGGCTCCGCCACGAGGGAAAAAGCCGTCCTCGCGAGAGGCCACCTGAGAACCCGCCGGTGGTCCGGCTGCGTGCGTGGTCGCTGCTCAGCGGCTTCGCCGCTGACCGGACGATGGTCGGCCGGGGAGCGGACGCTCGGGCGGCGGGCTCACGAGTTCGGGCTGTCGGAAGCTTGTTGAAGGTCCCGCATGAGCCGTGCTCGTGCGGGCCTTCTCTTTCATGTGAGGAGCAGACGTGAAGAACCTCGACGATCTGCTGTCCGAAGGAGTTCGGGGGCGTCGCGTTCTGGTGCGCGCCGACCTCAACGTTCCGCTGGACGGCGACGAGATCACCGACGACGGCCGGGTGCGGGCCTCGCTGCCGACGATCGAGAAGCTGACCGGGGCCGGTGCGCGCGTCGTCGTCACCGCCCACCTCGGCCGCCCGAAGGGCGAGCCGGACCCGCAGTTCTCGCTGGTACCGGTGGCGCGCAGGCTCGGTGAGCTGCTGGGCGCCGAGGTGGCGGTGGCCGGTGACGTGACCGGGGACTCCGCCCGCTCCGTGGTGGAGGGGCTGGCCGACGGTTCGGTGGCGCTGCTGGAGAACGTGCGGTTCGACCCGCGCGAGACCAGCAAGGACGACGCCGAGCGCGGCGCGTTCGCCCGCGAGCTGGCCGAGCTGGTCGGCGACGGCGCGGCGTTCGTCTCCGACGGCTTCGGCGTGGTGCACCGCAAGCAGGCCTCCGTCTACGACGTGGCGAAGCTGCTGCCGGGCTACGCGGGCGGACTGGTGCTGTCCGAAGTGGACGTGCTGCGCACCCTCGTCGGCGACCCGCGACGGCCCTACGTGGTGGTGCTCGGCGGGTCCAAGGTCTCCGACAAGTTCGGCGTGATCGAGGCACTGCTGCCGAAGGTCGACAAGCTGCTCATCGGCGGCGGCATGGCCTACACCTTCCTGGCCGCGCAAGGCCACCAGGTCGGGTCGTCGCTCCTGCAGAACGACCAGCTCGACGCCACCCGCGAACTGCTCGCGGAGCACGGCGACAAGCTGGTGCTGCCCGTCGACGTGGTCGTCGCCGACGCGTTCGCCGCCGACGCGAACACGCGGGTCGTCGAGGCCGACGCCATCCCCGAGGGGTGGATGGGCCTGGACATCGGGCCGCGCAGCGTCGAGCTGTTCGCCGACGCCCTGCGCACCGCGGGCACCGTGTTCTGGAACGGCCCCGCCGGCGTCTTCGAGTTCGAGGCGTTCGCCGCGGGCACCCGGGGCGTCGCGCAGGCCATCGTCGACTCCGACGCGTTCAGCGTCGTCGGTGGCGGCGACTCCGCGGCCGCGGTCCGCACCCTCGGCCTGCCCGAGGACGGGTTCTCGCACATCTCCACCGGTGGCGGCGCTTCGCTGGAATTCCTCGAAGGCAAGGACCTGCCGGGTGTCGCGGTCCTCGAAGGCGAAGCCTGACCGCCCGAACCGTCGAGCGTGGTGACTAGCGGCTCCGCCGCAGGAAAGGACTCCGCATGGCCAGGACTCCGCTGATCGCGGGCAACTGGAAGATGAACCTGAACCACCTGGAAGCGATCGCCCTGGTGCAGAAGGTCGCCTTCGCGCTGCCCGAGAAGTACTTCGCGAAGGTCGAGGTGGCGGTCATCCCGCCGTTCACCGACATCCGGAGCGTGCAGACCCTGATCGACGGCGACAAGCTGCTGCTCAAGCACGGCGCGCAGGACGTCTCCGAGCACGACTCCGGCGCCTACACCGGTGACGTGTCCGGCCCGATGCTCGCCAAGCTCGGGTGCAGCTACGTGGTCGTCGGGCACTCCGAGCGCCGCGAGTACCACGCGGAGACCGACGAGGTCGTCGGCCGCAAGGTGCGGGCCACGCTGAAGAACGGCATGTCGCCGATCCTCTGCGTCGGCGAGCAGCTCGACGTCCGTGAATCCGGCGGGCACGTCGAGCACTGCACCACCCAGCTGATCAACGCGCTGAAGGGCCTCAAGGCGGAGCAGGTCCGCTCCGTCGTGGTCGCCTACGAACCGGTGTGGGCCATCGGCACCGGCAAGGTCGCCACCGCCGACGACGCGCAGGAGGTGTGCGCGGCGCTGCGCGCGGCGCTGGCCGAGAAGTACGGCAAGGAGATCGCCGACGAGGTGCGGGTGCTCTACGGCGGCTCGGTCAAGTCCAGCAACATCGGTGAGCTGATCGCGCAGACCGACGTGGACGGCGCGCTCGTCGGCGGTGCGAGCCTCAACGGCGACGAGTTCACCAAGCTCAGTGCGATGGCGGCGGGCGGCCCGCTGCCCTGATGCTCCGGCCGGTCCGCACGGGCCGGCCCGGCGAGCCCCCCCCCCCCCGGGGCCGGGGGGGGCGGGGGGGGGCCGCCGCGGGGGGGGGGGGGCCGGGGCGCCGGGGGGGGGGGGGGGGGGGGCGGGGTGGGCGTGGGGGTGGGTGGGGGGNCCGCGCCCCCGGCCCCGCCCCCCCCCCCGCGCGGGGCGGGGGGGGGGGGGGCCCCCGCCCCCCCCCCCCCCCCCGGCCCCCCCGGGCCCCCCCCCCCCCCCCCCCCGGCCGCGTGACCTCGGCGGCGGGGGCGGTGCACCCACCGACCGCGGTGGAACACCGGCGCTAAGGCGGACGGCGGTCCACCGGACGAACGCCAACCGGTACTCTCGGTGGCGAACCGCTGTGTGAACGAGGACGTGATGAATCTAATCCTGCAGATCGGCCTGATCCTGACGAGCGTGCTGCTGGTGCTGCTGGTCCTGCTGCACCGGGCCAAGGGCGGCGGGCTCTCCTCGCTCTTCGGCGGTGGCATGCAGTCGAGCCTGTCGGGTTCCAGCGTGGCGGAGAAGAACCTCGACCGGATCACGATCGTGGTCATCGCGGTCTGGGTGATCTGCATCATCGGTACCGGGCTGCTGATCAAGATCGGTTGACGGTCCGGCGAGCTGGCAGCGGTTGACCAACAGCGGCCGGCCGGTGCGGCCGGTCCTCCGTGCGGCTTGGTGGGTGAGAGTGCATGACTGGCGGTAACGCGATCCGAGGCACGCGCGTCGGCGCGGGCCCGATGGGCGAGTCGGAGCGGGGCGAGTCGGCACCGCGCAGGCGGGTCGACTACTGGTGCGCCAACGGCCACCACACGCGGCCGTTCTTCTCGATGGACGCCGAGGTGCCGGACCAGTGGGACTGCCCCCGCTGCGGGCTGCCCGCGGGCCAGGACGAGCAGAACCCGCCGGAGGCGCGGCGCAACGAGCCGTACAAGAGCCACTTGGCGTACGTCAAGGAGCGGCGCAGCGACTCCGACGGCATGGCCATCCTCGAAGAGGCGTTGACGAAGCTGAAGAAGCGCCAGGGGCGCTGACGGCGGGTCCACCGCGGGGGGGGGGGGGGGGGGGGCGGGGCGCGCCGCGGCGGGGGGGGGGCGGGGCGGCGCCGCGGGGCGGCGGGGGGGGGGGCGCGGGCGCGGCGGGGGGGGGGGGGGGGGGCGCG
>NZ_JAIUKC010000237.1:0-3399 GCF_020177435.1 Saccharopolyspora sp. 7B
CGCTTGGGCCGCCCGCCCGGGGTTGCCCCCACCCCCGCCCCCCCCCCGGGGGGCCGCGGGGGGGGCCCCCCGGGGGGGGGGGGGGCCCCCCCCCCGCCCCGCCTTCGCGTTGTTCGGCGTCCTCCGGACGAGGGGACATCGAGTTGTGGGCCGTCGCGGCGCGGTCGTAGCTTGGGGCACACCGCAGCACGGCGTCGTCGCAGGAAGCAGGCCCGCATGGTGTCGTCCGAGAACAGCCGTCCCGCGCAGTCGTGGGTGCCGGTGCCGGGGGTGTCGGACCTCGCTCCGGGGGAGGTCGTGACCACCAAGATCGGTGGGGAATTCATCGCGGTGTGCAATGCGGACGGCGTCGTGCGCGCGTTCCGCGACGAATGCCCGCAGTGCGCGCTGCCCATCGGCGGCGGCCGGTTGCTGGGGGATCTGCTGTGGTGCGCCGGGTGCGCGGAACCATTCGACGTGTCCGCCGGGGGAGTCGGCAGGAAACGTGCTCGGTTCCGGCTCGCCGCTAGGTCACTGACCGTTTCCGAAGGTTCCGCGCGCATTGCTCTATCCGCGTGATGTGCGTGCGGAGCGCGTTTCGCGGGCCATTCCGGTATGGAGAACCGAACCGTTCTCTGCGACGATGAGATGATCTTTGCCGCGTCTGGACGGATCAGCCGGAATCCGCCCGGACGCCGCAGCTGGAGGTGTGAGAGACCATGCGCGGTGGGTACGCAGCAGCGGGCCGCGCCGGGGTCCGGGTGTCGGGTCCGGACTTCCCCGAGCCGTGCGGTCACGAAGGACCGTCCGCTTCGGACGGTGCGGTCCCCCGGCAGCGGATCTCCGACGCGTTGGCGGAGCGGACGCGGAACTCGTTGGCACGGCGCAGGATTCTCGCGCTGAACCTGATGAGCTCGCCCGGCTCGGGGAAGACCACCCTCCTGGAGCGGACGCTGCGCGAGCTCGGCTCGACCGTGTCGATCTCGGCGATAGAAGGGGACCAGGAGACCCACCTGGACGCCGACCGGCTGCGGGCCGCGGGCTGCCGCGTGGTGCAGATCAACACCGGTTCCGGCGGGCACCTCGACGCCGACATGGTCGACGAAGGACTTCGGTCGCTGCAACCGGCCGGGCGGTCGCTGGTGTTCATCGAGAACATCGGGAATCTCGCCGCGCCCGCGTTGTTCGACCTCGGCGAGCACCACCGGGTGCTGATCGCCTCGGTCACCGAAGGCGAGGACAAACCGCTGAAATATCCGCACGTATTCCGCAGCACCGATCTGGTGCTGCTGAACAAGGTGGATCTGCTGCCGCACCTCGATTTCGACGTGGACCGATTCATCTCGCACGCGCAGCGCATCAATCCGCGGATCCGCGTGTTGCGGTTGTCCGCGAAACGCGGCGAGGGGATCGGCGAATGGTGCCGTTGGCTGCGCGCGCACCACGACGGGACCGCGCCCATCCCCGCGTGAGCGCTGTGGCGTTGCTCGCCCGGCCCGCTCCGCGCGCTGATCGGCGGATACGCTCGCCGGATCATGCTCCGGGCGCGGTCGCCCGCGTCGGCTCGGCGCCCGGGAAGGTCCGGCGCCGCGGGCGCCGGTGGCCCAGCCGAGGAGACTGTGATGGACCTGTCGACCGCCGACCTCGCGGACCGCGAAGGACCGGCCATCCGCAGCTGCGATGTGCAGTTCCGGCAGTACGGGGGGCGGGAGGTGTTCGCCGGGCGGATCCGCACGGTCACCTGCTTCCAGGACAACGCGCTGCTCAAGAAGGTGCTCTCCGAGCCGGGGGAGGGCCAGGTGCTGGTGATCGACGGCGCCGGTTCGGTGCACACCGCGCTCGTCGGTGACCTGATCGCGGAGCTCGGCCGCTCGAACGGCTGGACCGGCATCGTGGTGAACGGCGCGGTGCGCGACACCGCGGTGCTGGCCGGGATGGAGTTCGGCGTGAAGGCGCTCGGCTCGAACCCGCGCAAGAGCGGCAAGACCGGCGACGGCGTCGTCGACGAGCCGGTGGAGCTCGGCGGGGTGCGGTTCGTGCCCGGCGAATACCTGGTGAGCGACCACGACGGCGTCGTCGTCCTCGCCGAACCGTGATCCGGCCCAGGTGAACGGCCCGGTCGCCCGGCCGGACACGGGCCGTTCACCTCGGCGGACGACCGGATCGCGCGCGGACCGCCCCGGATGTCCGGTTCGGTTACCTGCCGGACATCTGCGCCGCGGCAGTTGACCGGCCGGACACGCGCGCGTAGCAGAGCTGACGGTTCCCGCTCCTAACGTCCGAGGAGTGGGAAGCGTTGCCGGATGAGCGCCGGTCCAGACACGCGGGAGCCGCGGACCCGGCGTGCGGTGCACGCCCTGACCGGCCGCCACGACGTCGAGTACGAGCGGGCGGTGCCGCCGCGGCTGGACCGCACCCGGCAGGCCGCCGTGCACGACTGCCTGTTCCTCACCGGTGAGTGCGACGGCTGGTTCGCGACGGTGCTGCCCGAGGCCCTCGCCGAGCTCGTCGACACCGGGAGCGCCGCCGACTGCGCGGCCGTCGCGCACACCACCGGTGTCGCGCCCGCCGTCCGCGCCGTCGCCGCCGGGGCCGTCGGCTACGAGCGGCTGCCCGCCACCTTCCAGGCGCTGCAGCCGCACCACCTGCGGGAACCCGAGGTGCTCGGCGCGGTCGTCGCGGCGAAGCGGGTGCTGCACCGCGGCCCGGCGATGCCCGTCGACCGGGACGTGTTCGAGGACGTCGAGCGGTGGTCGGAGGCCGCCGCGGCCGCGGGCGTCCCGCTGCCGGTGGACTTCACCTGGATGCGGGAGCGGGTGCGCCGGATCGGCGCGGCGCTGCGGGCGGCCGGCCGGGACTCGCGGCCCTGCCACCGGGACGGCAGCCCGTCGAACGTGCTGGTCGGCCCCGGCCGGGAGGTGCGGCTGGTCGACTTCGACTTCGCGGGCAACGCGGACCCGCACCACGACCTCGCGGCGATGCTGGTGGAGACCTGCCAGCTCGACGACGAGTGGCGCCGGGCCGCGGAGGTCGTCGACGGCAGACCCGATCAGCAGCGCCTCGCCCGCTACCGGCTCAACGCCGTCGCCGACGACCTGGCGGTGGGGACGTGGGCGCTGCTGGCCGGGGCGCGCGTGCACCGGCCCGCCGGGTTCACCGGGTACGGCCAGTGGCGGTTGCTGCGCTGCCGCTACGCGTTGCGGCACCGGCACTTCGACACCTGGCTCCGGCGGGTGTGAGGGCTCTTGCTGATCAGGGGCGGGGTGGACCTCAGCGTCCTCCTCGCGAGGAGAACGCGGGGAACCCGCGGGTGGTCCGGTTGACCAGGTGGTCGCTGCCCAGCGGCTTCGCCGCTGACAGGAGAGGGGAGCGGCGGTGGGCGCTCAGCCGTTGGGGGTGCGGCGGTCCGCGATGTGGGGT
>NZ_JAIUKC010000238.1:0-5251 GCF_020177435.1 Saccharopolyspora sp. 7B
GAACGGACCCTTCGTCCAACTAGATCGGACGAACGGTCCGTTCACTCCCTCCGCGGCGTCGGCGGGTCGACGGGGAACGCGACGACCGGGCGCGGCCCTCCCCCAGCTCGCCGCGCTGCTCGGCACCGGGCACCTTCGCGGAGGACCGGCCGCCCGACCGCCACCACCGACGCGGGACCGACACCCCGGCCAGGCTGGTGAGCTGGGCCGATACCATGTCCGGGTGAGTGAAGCGGTGGACGAGAATCACGAGGACCTGCCGGAGCAGATGCGCATCCGGCGGGAGAAGCTGGACCGGCTGCGGGAGAGCGGAGTCGACCCCTACCCGGTCGGTTACCCGCGCACCACCTCGATCGGGCCCGTCCGCGAGAGTCACGAGGGCCTCGAACCGGACGTCGCCACCGGCGATCGGGTGTCGGTCACCGGCCGGGTGCTGCTGTACCGCACCGGCGGCAAGCTGTGCTTCGCCACGATCCGCGACGACAGCGGCTCCATCCAGATCATGCTCGCGCTGGACAAGATCGGCGCGGAGGCCCTGGACTCCTGGAAGGCCGACGTGGACCTCGGCGACCACGTGGGCATCACCGGCGAGGTGATCACCTCCAAGCGCGGCGAGCTCTCGATCATGGCCGACTCGTGGGCGTTGACGTCCAAGTGCCTGCGGCCGCTGCCGGAGAAGCACAAGGGCCTCACCGACCCGGAGGCCCGGGTGCGGCAGCGCTACGTGGACCTGATCGTCAACCCCGAGGCGCGGCAGCTGGCGCACCAGCGCGGCAAGGCCGTGCAGGCCCTGCGCTCGGTGCTGCTCGGCCGCGACTACCTCGAGGTCGAGACCCCGATGCTGCAGCAGGTGCACGGCGGCGCCACGGCCCGGCCGTTCACCACGCACATCAACGCCTACGACCTCGACCTGTACCTGCGGATCGCGCCGGAGCTGTACCTGAAGCGGCTCGTGGTCGGCGGGGTGGAGAAGGTCTTCGAGATCAACCGGAACTTCCGCAACGAGGGCGCGGACTCCACGCACAACCCCGAGTTCACCATGCTGGAGTTCTACGAGGCCTACGGGGACTACGACACGGCCGCCGAGCTCACCACCGAACTGTTCCGGCAGGCCGCGAAGGCCGTGTTCGGCGACATGGTGGTGCGCCACCCGGAGCACGGGGACATCGACCTGGGCGCCGAATGGCCGTCGATCACGCTGTACGGCTCGGTCGGCGAGGCGCTCGGCGAGGAGATCACCACTGCCACCCCGGTCGAGCGGCTGCGGGAGCTCGCCGATGCCAGGGAGATCACCTGGGATCCGGCGTGGGGCCCGGGAAAGCTGGTGGAGCACCTGTTCGAGGAGCTCGTCGAGCACACCCTGATCCGGCCGACCTACGTGCGCGACTTCCCGCTGGAGACGAGCCCGCTGACCCGCCAGCACCGGCAGGACCCGCTGCTGACGGAGAAGTGGGACCTGATCGGGTTCGGCATGGAGCTCGGCACCGGCTTCTCCGAACTGGTCGATCCGGTGGAGCAGCGGCGCAGGCTCACCGAGCAGTCCCTGCTCGCCGCCGGCGGTGATGCCGAGGCGATGCAGCTCGACGAGGACTTCCTGCGCGCCCTGGAGTACGGCATGCCGCCGACCGGCGGGGTCGGCGTCGGCATCGACCGGATGCTGATGGCGTTCACCGGCAAGGGGATCCGGGAGACGATCCTGTTCCCGATGGTCAAGCCCGGCTGAAGCCCGGTTCCCGTGGCGGGGCGGTGCGCGTGGTCGCACCGCCCCGTTGCGCGTTTCAGACCGCGGCGAGCACGGTGCTGACGACGAGCAGCCCGCACATCCCGAAGTTCACCACCCGGTGGGCGAGGAAGACCGCCACGAATTCGCGGATCGTGGCGCTCGGCCAGAAGTAGCGCGCCGTCGGCGAACCGATCACCTGGGCGTTCACGCCTTCCTTGCGGGCGATCCGGGCGGCCCGCATCACGTGGAAGTTGTTCGTCACGACCAGCGCGCGGTGCTCCGGGCGGTGCTCGCGCATGATGGCCGCGCTGAACCGCAGGTTCTCCTCGGTACTGCGCGACCGGTCCTCGACCAGGATCCGCTCGGGCGGCGCCCCGTTCGCGATGAGGTGGTCGGCCATGGCGCGCGCCTCCGGGACGTCCTCACCGGGACCTTGCCCTCCGGAGGTGACCAGCACCGGCTCGCGCCCCTTCTCCTGCTGCGCGCGGAACTCGGCGAGGCCCTTGTCGAGCCTGCTCGCCAGCAGCGGCGGCACCCGCGAACCGATCAGTCCCGAGCCGAGCACCACGATGAAGTCAACGCGGCGGCGGTGCGGGAAGGCGCCGTAGACGAGCGAGTAGAGCAGGAAGCACGCGAACAGCACCGAGACGTAGCCGATCACCTTGCCCGTGGCGTCCATCGTCACTTCCAGCGGTGCCCACCCGATGGTGCCCGCGATCCCGCGCAGCACCACGAAGCCGATGATCCCGACCCCGGCGGCCAGCGACAGCACGTTCGCGAGCCGCCTGCCCTCCCGCCGCAGCATCGTCACGCCGTTGAGGACGAGGAACACCGCGAGCGCCAAGGTGGTCAGCGGGATCAGCAGGGCCAGCACGATCAGCACCACCGCCGCCGCCGATTCCGAGTACGTGGCCAGCCACATCAGCAGGCCGCCGACCAGGAACAGGCAGGCCAGGAACAGGTAGACGCCGTTGCGGACCAGCCGCCGTTCGTAGGCGAAACCGATCCCGAAGATCACGAACAGGACGGCGGCGGGGATCAAGAACAGCACGCGCGGCAGCCTACCGGTCCGGATCGGGCGGTACGGCCGGTTCGGTCGATCTTCCGGCTTCGTCGCGGGTATTCCCCTGCGCTCACCCGGGTCGTGGTGCGGCCGGGATCGGCCGGGCGCACTCCGCGCCGCGGCAGCCCTGCAGCGCGTCGAGATGCCGGTCGAGGAACGCCCGCACCTGCGTGTAGCGGGCGTCGTCGTGCTTCGACGCCAGTTCGTCCGGATCCACGTGCAGGTCGTAGAGCTCGTGGTCGCCGCTGACGTACCGGACGTAGAGATAGCGTTCGGTGCGGATCGCCTCGTAGGCGGCGTCGAGGACCTGGCTGTGGTCGTCGCGCGATTTCGCCGGCGCGGGCGGTGATGCGGAACCGTCCTGGTCCAGGTCGCCTGCCCCGGCCGCCCGGCCCGACGCCACGTCCAGCGCGGAGGCTCCGTCGCCCGCCGCGCCCGGCCGCACCGGGTCGGGCAGCGCGCCTTCCGCGGCCTCGTGCAGCAGCGGTCTTCCGGTGCGCAGCAACGGGTCCCGGGCGAACGGCAGCAGTGAACGCCCGTCCAGCGGGATCGTCGGTTCCGCCCCGCCGATGTCGGTGATGGTGGCGGTGAGGTCGGTGTTCGTGCTCAGCTCCGGCACGTGCGCGCCGCCCGCGATGCCCGGCCCGCGCAGCAGCAGCGGCACGTGCGCCGCCGCCTCGTGCGGCAGGAACTTGCCGGTCGGGACGCGGTGCTGGCCGAAGAAGAAACCGTTGTCCGACACGAACATCAGGTAGGTGTCGTCGAGCTCCCCGTTGGCGCGCAACGCGTCGACGATCCGCTGCACCGCTTCGTCCACGGCCAGCAGCGATTCCAGGCGCAGCCGGTAGCTGGTGGTGATCTCGGTGCCGGTGGCCGCCGAGATCTCCGGGTAGTCGCGGAGGAACTCCGGCTTGTCCGCCACGTCCTGCTCGCCGTAGGACGCGTCGTACGGCGGCCGTTCCGCGGCGAACTCGCCCTGGTGGCGCAGCGCGGGCCGCGGGCCGCGACCGACCCGGAAGAAGTCGCCGTTGTCCGGGGCGCCGTGCACGTTCTCCCCGTGCGGGGCCAGGAACGCCACGCTCAGGAAGAACGGGTCGTCCGCCGCCGACCGCCGGTCGATGAAGTCGATCGCCTTGTCCCGGTAGACGTCGGTCTGGTACATCGCCGGGTCCTGCACCCACGGGTCGCCGTAGGTGCGCAACCGACCGTTCTCGTTCAACCGGTAGCCGTACATGTCGTAGGTGGTCGGGTCGATCGAGCCGCGCCACTCGTCCCAGCCCGGTGGCACGTGCGTCTCGTCCGACTTGCCGTAGCCGTTCGGGTACTTGCCGATGTGCGAGGTCGTGTAGCCGGCCCGCTGCATCCACACCGGCAACGCGTTCTCCTCGTCCAGCGCGTCGTAGCCGCCGAGCGGCGGCGCGTTGTGCCGCACCCCGTTGTTGTGCGCCAACTGTCCACTGAGGAAAGTCGAGCGGGAGGGGCAGCACAGCGGGAACGACGCGTAGTACCGGTCGAACGTGGCGCCGCCCAACCCCAGCAGCCGCTGCACGTTCGGCATGAACCGCACGCTGTCCAGCCACTGGTCGTCGGTCATCACCACGACCACGTTCGGCCTGCTCGCGGGGGCGGCGGTGCGCACCGGGCGGGCGCAACCCGCCAGCAGCACGCCGAGAACCAGCAGCACGGCGACCGGGATTCGGGTGGTTCCGGCGGAACGGGCCATGACCTCGATTTCCGCGCCGCGCCGCGGAGAAGTCAAGCTCCCCGGCGCGGTGGAACACGTTCAGCCGCGTCCCATCGGGTCATCTTCGGCGGGGTGGATCGATCCGGCGGGAACCGGCCGCCACCCCATCGGCGGGATCAGTAGCCGTCGCCGCCGAAGAAGGTCTCCTCCAGCTGGTCCGCCGTGTCCGCCACCAGCTGCAGCGGGTCGAGGAACTCGTTGATGTCGAGGTTCAGCAGCGGCAGCGAGTGGCGCAGCACCACGTGCTCACCCATGATCACCGCGCCGCAGACGACGGAGGTCTCGCCGATCTCCTTGAGCACCAGGCGCAGGTCCACGTCCGAGACGAGCCCGCACACCGAGGCGATCTGGACCCACTCCTCGCGCTGGTCCAGCACCTCCCGGCAAACGATGATCACCTGGCTGCGCTCGTCCTCGTACTCGATGAGGATGCGGATCTCGTCGCCGGTGTCCTCGATGACTCGGTACTCGGACCGGACGAATGCGGCGATGTCGTCCCACGTGGCCAAGGTGCCCCCAAGGTCGTCGATCGTGCCGCCGCGAGACTAGTGCACCTGATCATGTCGCGGGAACCGCTCGGCAGCGTGATCCGGTTGCCCCGATCGCACCGCCGCACCACCGGATCCGGCGACGCGGCGTGCACCGCCGCGGCAACGGGGTGGACCCGTCGGTTCTCGGGGTGAACGGACCGTTCGTCCCATCTCGTTGGACGGACGGTCCG
>NZ_JAIUKC010000238.1:5259-8718 GCF_020177435.1 Saccharopolyspora sp. 7B
CCCCGGGGGGGGGCCCCCCCCGCCCCCCGCCCCCCCCGCCCCCCCCCCCCCGGGGCCCCCCCCGGGCCCCCCCCCCCCCGGCCCCCCCGGGCCCCGTCCACTCCACACCGCGCACGGGTGCCGGGGCGCTGCCTGCACACCGGTCTCGGAGTGAACGGACCGCTTGTCCGATCCCGTTGGACGAACGGTCCGTTCACTCCGCGGCGGGTCAGCGGTGGGACGTGAACTCCACCACCTGCTGGTACGTCGGCCGGTTCTGCCAGCTGATCGGGTCGTGCGCGATGCCGCCGATCTTGTTGTGCACGATCGCGTCGGCACACCACTGGTCGCCGGGTTCGCAGTCGGCGTCACCGGGGTAGGTCTGCTCGGCCGGCGTGTCGGCGGCGGCGCGGAGGCTGTCCTGCAGCGCCTGCCGGCACGCGTCGAGGTCTCCTTCGCCGCACAGCGAGTTCCCGGGCGCGGCGGGCCCGGTGCCGAACCCGCCGGGCACCTCGTCGCCGAGCGCGCCGCGCAGGTTCTTCGACACCTGCCCGTACCAGCCGTTGAGGAACGCCGAGCCCTGGTGCGGTTGCCCGACGTGCAGCCCGGGTTCCTCGTTCTGCCAACCGGAGGGCGATTCGTTGATGTGCTCGGCGCCGGTCAGCGCCCGGTAGGCGTCGGCGCCCACGGCGGGTTCGAAGATGCCGCGGGTGAGTTGCGGCCACCAGGCGTCGAGGAGTTCGACGGCGTCGGCGTGCGCGTACTCCCGGCTGCCGGGCTCGGTTTCGGTGCGGAGACCGCCGTCGGCGAGCCAGGCGCGCAGCGAGTCGATCTCCCCGGCGAGCGCCGGGTCGACGGGCCCGCTGTCGAGCACCCGCAGCAGGTCCGGCAGCACGCGTTCGGCGCGCAGGTCGGCGACGGCGGCCTCGGACATGGCGCGGGTCAGTTCGGCCCGGTCGACGCCGCCCTGGGCGACGAGTCCGCGGACGCGGGAGTCGAGCAGGTCGCCGCGCTGCACGGCGCCCTTGTTGAGGCCCGCGCCGCTGGTCCCGGGCGCCTGCTTGTTGTTCCAGCTGACGTAGTAGTCCTGGTCGACGGACTGCGGGTGCTGCTCCGGCGGCAGGTACCGGGCGGTGTTCCCGTCGGGGTTCCAGTCCTGCCAGTCGTGGGCGGGGTCGGCGAGCACCGGCATGCTGGGGTCGACGTGCGGTTGCCGCGCCGGGTTGGCCCCGGAGTTGAAGTAGGCGGTGTGCTCGGCGTCGGCGTAGAACCAGTTGAACGTGTAGTTCACGTCGTTCGCGGCCTGCTGGAACGCTTCCGGCGAGGTGATCTCGCCGGGGTCGTTGAACCGCTGGAACCCGATGATCGAGTCGACCTCGTGCTGGAAGGTGGAGCGCAGCGTGGTGTAGGCGACGGGTTTTCCGCCGATGGTGGCGCGGTGGGTGATCGGCCCGTACTCGGTGCGGAAGGACACGAGCCGGTAGGAGCCGGCGGGGGTGTCGTCACCGAGGTTCGGTTCCCACGCGTTGCGCCGCTCGACCTGCTTCATCGGCACGCATTCACCGCGGAACAGGTAGTGGTCGGCGTCCTTGGTGACGGAACCGCCGTCCGGGGAGCAGAGTTCGACGGCGTAGGTGTCGATGATGTCCTGGGCGGCGGTGGTGGCGCTCCACGAGTAGTCCTGGCCGCGGCCGAGCAGCGTGTAGAAGCTGAGTCCCGCGAACGAGGCGCCCTGGGAGGAGATCCCGGGTCCCTGCAGCTCTTGCAGGGTGAGCAGCTGCGGCGCGAAGTACCCGGTCTGCGGCCCGTACACGGCGATGGGGTGCCCGCTGGCGGTGTGCTCGCCGGAGACGAGCAGCGCGTTGGACATGCCGCGCGGTTCGGCCATGCCCGCGGGCAGCACGCCGTCGTCGAACATGCCGCGCAGCGCGTCGACCTGCTCTTCGCGGGGCAGCGGCCGTTCGGGCGCGGCTTCGGGGGCGGTCTGCGGCCCGGGCGCGGCGGCGTCGGGTTCGGCGGCGGAGCCGGTCTCGTCGAACACGAGCTGCTGGTCGGTGACGGAGCCGGGGTCGGGCATGGCGCGGCCCTGCGGGTCGTCCGGGGTGGCGGCGTAGGGGAATTCGCTGCCGTCGTGCACGGTGGAGATGGCTTCGGGGTCGTTCTCGGCGCGGAAGGTGCGCCAGACCTGTTCGCCGCGTTCGGGCCCGAAGCGCTCGTGCAGGGACATGCGGGCCACCGCCTGCTGCACTTCGTTGCCGCCTCCGCCGCCGAACTGGGCGCCGACGACGGAGGCCAGCACGACGAGGTCGGTGAGCTCGAAGGGTTCGATCTCGCCCGCGTTGGTGATGGGGTCGACGTGGCCGGTGGCGACGTATTCGCCGGGGAAGTAGCGGCCGTCGTGGGCTTCGCGGAGGTAGGTGTTGATGCCGTCCACGTAGGACTGCGCGTCGGCGAGGGCCTGCGCACCGCGCGGTCCCGATGCGGCGGCGCTGTCGATCTGCTGCTGCAGCTCCTCCTCGGTGTAGGGCGAGGTGGCGAAGAAGCTCTGCTCCAGTTCGCGGTTCGCGGGGGCGCCGCCGGCGAAGGGGCTGACCTCGCCGCGTCCGGCGTGGCGCAGCACGTCCATCAGGAACAGCTTGTCCTCGGCGGTGGCGTACCCGGCGCCGAAGGTGGTGCCCGCGCGGGTGTCGCCGTAGATGTGCGGGACTCCGGCGGACTTGTCCCGCACGACCGTGACGTCTTCGCGCGGCCGGTAGGTGCGGTCCACGTCGTCGGGTTCGACGCCGAAGGAGTTGTCGCTGAAGAACTCGTCGATGGTGCCGGTGGTGAGCTGCTTGTACCCGGTGGCCAGGTCGGCGTAGGGCGCGATCTGGTCGTCGGAGTGCTTCGGCTTGGTGCCGAACAGCAGGTGTCCGGCGAGTTCGGCGAGCGTGGCGTTGCCGTTCTGGCCGGGGGGCAGCACGTGGTGGCACTGCCCGCCGCAGTGGTCCGGGGCCTCGGGCGCGGTGAACCCGGACGTGCCGGGTGCGGCGGGCTCGGGGGCGGCGGCTGCGGCGGGGGCGAGGGCGAGCGCGCCGAGGAGGGCGCCGACGCCGAGTGCGGCGGTGATGCGGTGCGGCCCGGCCATCTGCGAGTCCTCTCGTCGGCTTCGGGCCGGACGCTAATCGAAGATCAGCGGAAATGAAATCAATTCACGTTCTGCGTGGATTCAGATTGAGCCGTCCGAGTGATCCGGTCACCCCGAACGCTCAGCTCCGCGACGACCACCGCTGCCCGGGTCGGCGCAGCGGCTCATCCGGCATCCGGGTGCCGCCCGACGTCCGCGGCCGCCCTCTCGACCGCCGCGGGCACCGGCGCGTCGCACCTCCCGGCCCCCGGCCGGTCCGGCACCGCCCGACCCGGCGCCACCCCGTCCGGCTCGTCCCGATCAGACCCGGCCCGCTCCGAGCCGGCCCGGCCGACCCCGGCCCGCTCCGGCAC
>NZ_JAIUKC010000239.1:0-4494 GCF_020177435.1 Saccharopolyspora sp. 7B
GGACGAACGGTCCGTTCACTCCCTCCCGCGGGACTCCACAGCCCGCCCCGGACGGTGCAGAGTGAGCGGCGTGCGCCTGAGCGAACTCGTCGACGACCCGGACCTGGGTCTGACGCTGCTCACCGGCCCGGCGGATCCGGTGGTCCGCGGCGTGTACGTCACCGACCTGCTCGACCCGAGCCGCTACCTGAGCGGCGGCGAGCTGGTCGTCACCGGCCTGATGTGGCGAGCGGACCCGGCGGATTCGGCCCGGTTCGCCGCCGCGCTCGCGGCGGCGGGCGTGGCGGCGGTCGCCGCGGGCACGGCGCGGCTGGGCAGCACTCCGCCGGACCTGGTGGCCGCCTGCCGGGAACACGGCCTCCCGCTGCTGGAGGTGCCGGTCGCGGTCAGCTTCAGCGCGTTGTCCGAGCGGATCCTGGACGCGCACCGGGCGGCGGGCCGGGGCTGGGTGTCGGCGTTGGCGGCGGGCGCCGGGCTGGACGAGGTGCTGGAGCGGGCATCGGCCGAGCTGGGCACCGGCTGCTGGGTGCTGTCCGGCGCGGGAGCGGTGCTGGCGGGTCCCGCGGAGCCGCCGGCCGCGGACGACCTGCGCCCCGGCCTGTCCGGGGAGGGGACTCGGGCCGGGTGGTCCTTCCGCCCGGTGGGCGGTGGCGGTGAGCCGCGCATCGCCCGCTGGTTCGTGGTGTCCCGCGCCGGCGCGGTCCCACCGGAGGCGCTCGGGGAACTCGCGACCGTGGTCGCCCTGGTGCGCAGCCGCGTGGACCAGGCGCGGCGCATCGCGGGCCGGTCCGCGGAGTCGGCGCTGCGCAGGCTGCTCGACGGCACGTCGAGCGCGGCGGAGGTGGCGGCGCGGCTGGACGCGGCAGGTGTGCCGGTGGAGGAACCGCTGCGGGTGGTGCAGCTGTCGGTGCCGGGTGGTGCGGCGCGCGCGGCCGCGGTGCTGCGCGAGTTGGCGGCGGCGACGGGTTCACCGTCGGTCGTGGCGCCGCTGGGGGAGGTGGCGGTCGCGGTGTTCGCGGCCGACGAGCGGCGGCTGGCGGGGCTGCCCGCGCGGTTCCGCGGGTTCGCGGAGCTGGCGGGTCCGGCGGCCGGTTTGCGGGCGGGCGTCAGCGACGTCGCGGCGGCGGACGGCTTGCGCTCCGCGCTGGAGGAGGCGGGCCACGCGCGGCGGCTGGCGGAGCTGGCCCCGGATTCGGCGGTGGTGACGGCGGATGCGCTGGCGTCGCACCGGGTGCTGCTGGCGTCGGTGCCCGCGGAGTTGCGCCGGTCCTACCGGGACAGGTTGCTGGGGCCGCTGTTGTCCTACGACGAGGCGCACGCGGCGGATCTGGTGCGCACCCTGCGGGTGTTCCTGGAGTGCTCGGGTTCGTGGTCGCGCTGCGCCGCGCTGCTGCACGTGCACGTGAACACGTTGCGGTACCGGATCGGCCGGGTCGAGCAGATCACCGGACGAGAGCTGGGAAATCTCTCCGCACGAGTGGATTTCCACCTCGCACTGCAACTTCTCGACGACAGCCCGTCCTGATCGGCCGCTGCGTCGTGTGAGTCGTCACAAACGCCCGTCCGGCCGGGGATGTTTCACCCGATCGGTTCGTAATCGGCTGCGTCGACCGGTACCGTGCTTGGTGGGGCGCCCCCCCCGCGCCCCCCGCGACGCGAAGCCACGGAGGTAACGGGATTGACCGATCAGTCCGCCACCACCGGTGTGACGGACCGCCCGAGCGACGGAGACGTCGCCGGAACCGCGGCACGTTCCGCTGAACGCATCCGGGAACACCTGGACGGCGCGGTACCCGCCACCCCTTGCCTGGTGATGGACCTGACGGCGGTGCGGGAGCGCTACGCGGAACTGCGAGCCGCACTGCCGGACGCGCGGATCTGCTACGCGGTCAAGGCCAACCCGATGCCCGAAGTCGTCGCCGCGCTCGTCGAGCTCGGCTCCTCCTTCGACGTCGCCAGCCCCGGCGAGATCGACCTCTGCCTCGAACAGGGCGCCGACCCCGCGGCGATCTCCTACGGCAACACCATCAAGAAGCGCGCCGACATCGCCCGCGCCCACGCGCAGGGCGTCCGGCTGTTCGCCACCGACAGCGAAGCCGACCTCACCGCCATCGCCGAAGCCGCGCCCGGCGCGAGCGTGTTCTGCCGCGTGCTCGTCGCCAACGACGGCTCCCGCACCCCGTTCGGCCGCAAGTTCGGCTGCACCCCCGAGACCGCGGTCCGGCTGCTCGGCCGCGCCGCCGAACTCGGCCTCGACGCGTGCGGCGTGTCCTTCCACATCGGATCGCAGCAGCACGACGCCGCGGCCTGGGAGCACGGCATCGCCGCCGCCCACCGAGTGTTCCGCGGCGCCGCCGAGCACGGCGTCCGGCCGCGACTGGTCAACCTCGGCGGCGGGCTGCCCGCGCACTACACCGACGCCGCGCCGCCGCTGACCGACTACGCGCGGCGCATCGAGCAGGCCCTCGACCGCGAGTTCGGCGCCGACCGGCCCGAACTGCTCGTTGAACCCGGCCGCCGCCTCGTCGGCGACGCCGGCGTGCTGCGCAGCGAAGTCGTCCTCGTCTCCCCGGACTCCGACGGCGAACGCCGCTGGGTCTACCTCGACGTCGGCCGCTACAACGGGCTCGCCGAGACCGAAGGCGAAGCGATCACCTACCGGCTGCGCACCTCCCGCGACGGCGACCCGGTCGGCCCGGTCGTGCTCGCCGGACCCACCTGCGACGGCGACGACGTGATCTACCAGCGCACCCGCTACGAGCTGCCGCTGACCCTGCGCGCCGGGGACACCGTGGACCTGCTCAGCGCCGGTGCCTACACCGCCAGCTACGCCTCGGTCGGCTTCAACGGCTTCCCGCCGCTGCCGACCCGTTGCATCGACGGGCACGAGCGACCCTGACCGCTGCGGCACGCCCGTGCCGCAGCGGTGCGCCCGGAGCGCAACACGAACGTTCTCCGCGAAATCTGCGAAATGTTGGGAGGTCGATAGATGTCGATCGATGCCGGAACCCTGCAACCCGTCGGTCTGTTCACCGGGCAGCACGTGCTCGCCGAGCTCGACGGTGTGGACGCGCAGCTGCTGGACGACGAGCAGTTCCTGCGCGACACCCTGGACAGCGCGCTGAGCCGCTCGCAGGCCACGGTGTGCCAGGTGATCGCCAAGCGGTTCGAACCGCAAGGCGTCACAGTGCTGGCGCTGCTGTCGGAATCCCATGCGTCGCTGCACACCTACCCCGAAGAGGGATCGATCTTCATCGACGTGTTCACCTGTGGGAACACCGCGCAGCCCGAGCGGGCGGTCGAACTGCTCGCCGAAGCGCTGCGACCCGCGTCGGTGAACACCCGCACGATCCGCCGGGGCCGGGACTACGACCCGGAACTGGTCTCGTGACCGGCTCGCCGACTCGCCGACCGCGAGCAGGCGGGACACCCTCCACAATGGACACACAAGTGCGTTCCCCCGCCCGACCCGGGCGCCGTAACGAGGAGGAGCACCGTTGATCGAAATCGACGGGCAGCGTTGGGTCAGCGAACCCATGGGCGCCGACATGCGGCGGCTGTGGCGCATCGACGACGTGATCTGGGAAGGCGACACCGCCTACCAGCACGTGCTCATCGGCCGCACCGACCAAGGCGTCTCGCTGTTCTGCGACGACGACCGGCAGAGCACCGAGTTCTCCCAGCTCGTCTACCACGAGGCCATGCTGGTCCCCGGCTTCCTGCTCGCCGCGAACCTGGACCGGGTGCTCATCATCGGCTCCAGCGAAGGCGTCGCCAGCCAGCTCGCCGTCGCCGCCGGAGCCACCCGCGTCGACCACGTCGACATCGACGAGGAATGCGTCCGGGCCTGCGCCGAGCACCTGCCCTACGGCTACACCACCGACGAGATCCCCGCGCTGCAACGCGGCGACGGGCCCATCACCCTGCACTTCGGCGACGGAGTGGCCTTCCTGGAACAGGCCCCGCCGGAAGGCTACGACCTCGTCGTCGTGGACCTGCCCGACGAACGCGCGGACGACGCCGACGGCCAGCACAACCGGCTCTACGGCCTCGAATTCCTGCAGCGCTGCCAGACCGTGCTCGCCCCCGGCGGCGTCGTCGCCTTCCAGGCGGGCTGCCCCACCGTGTGGCGCAACGAAACGCTGATCCGCGCCTACAACCGGTTCCGGTCGGTGTTCGAGACCGTCACCTACTTCGGCTCCGACGAGCACGAGTGGGCGTTCCTGTTCGGCCGCGCCGAACCGGTCGACGACCCCACCAACCTCATGCTGGAGAACCTCCCGAACAGCGAGTACCAGCCGCGCACCATCGACGACGCCAGCCTCATCGGCTGCACCGTCCCGCCCTACTCGGTGCGCAACCAGGGCTGAGCGAACGCCGAAGAGCCCCCCCGGGAACCCCGCGCCGCCGGCGGGTGGCCAGGCGGGGGAGGGGGGCGCATCACGGTCCGGTGGGGGCCCCGGGGGGGGGGGGGGGGCGCGGGCGGGCCGGGAG
>NZ_JAIUKC010000240.1:0-4159 GCF_020177435.1 Saccharopolyspora sp. 7B
CCCCACCCCCCGCCCCCCCCCGCGGGCGCGCCCCCCCCCCCCCCCCGGCGCCCCCCCGCGGGGGGCCCCCCCCCCCCCCCCCCCGGCCCCCCCCCCCCCCGGGGGGGCCTCTTCGCATGCCCGGCGTCAGAGGAACTGCAGGTACGGGTGCAGCCCAGGGGCGCCGCTGCGCGCGCCGAACCACTGCTCGAACGCGATGCCCCGCTCGCGCAGCTGCGCCTCCAGCTCCGCGTTCCCCGCATCCTCCGCGAGCCGCGCGTCCACCTCGTACAACCGCTCGTGCGCGGTGTCGCCGAACGCGGTGGCGGCGAACCGGGCGAAGATCGGCGTGCTCTGCGACCAGTCCAGCAGCTCCGCCGCGTCCAGCAGCACCTGCGCCTCGTGCACCACCAGCCGCAGCGCCAGCGCTTCGGCCACGCAGCGCGGCGGCGTCCACACCGGCTCCGACAGCCGCGTCGCCACCGCCGCCGACGCCAGCAGGAACGCCCGGGCGAACGCCGAGTCGTAGCGGGCGCCGTAGCAGGGCGGCAGCTCCGCCAGCACCAGCAGGCCCTGGGCCTCGTCGACCGTCGCGTTGTTGATGGACAACGACAGCTCGTCGTAGAAGATCTCGTCGGTCACCACCCACACCGCGTGGATCAGCGCGCCCGCCGCGAGCCGCGCCGCCGACTCCTCCACGTCCGGGGCGGCGAACGCCTCCGGACCGAAGGCGCGCAGCCGGGGCGCGCACTCCAGCAGCGTCTCCCGCCAGTGCCGCGCCTCCACCACCGGTTCCGCGGCCCCCAGCGCCTCCTCCACGGCCAGCTCCAGCTCGCTGGAGTCGTCCGGAGTGCGCACGTCCGCCGCGGCCAGGCTCTGGTTGAACTCGTCTTCGGTGATCCGCACCTTCGACTCCGCGACCGACCAGCCGCTGAGCAGGTCGATCTCGCTGAGCAGCTCGTCGAGCACCGTCGCCGCCGCCCACTCCGCCGATACCAGCGACGGCGCGTCCAGCACCAGTTCCACCGTCGTCCGGGCCGGGCCCGGCGAGATCCGGAAGTCCAGCACGTCGATGTCGGCCTGGTCCGGCCCGGTGACGCCTTCCACGAGCGCGAGCCTGCGGTCGAGCAGCGCGACCACGCCCTGCTGCTGCAACTCGTCCAGTCCCTGCACCGCCACCGGCGGTTCTAGTACCGCCGTCACCACGTAGTCCACCGCTGCTCGCCCTCTCCTCCCGAACGCACCGCATGGTACGTGCCTGCCCGCGCGGAGAGCCGCCTGCGCCACCTCCGGGGAAAGCGGGATCATGGCCCGGTGACGACGACGGTGGCGGTGTTCGGCAGCTGCAACATGGATCTGGTGGCCTACGTGGGGACCGCGCCGAAGCGCGGCGAAACCGTGCTCGGGCGCGAATTCCGCACGGCGCCCGGCGGAAAGGGCGCGAACCAGGCCGTCGCGGCCGCCAGAGCGGGCGCGGAAGCGCTCATGATCGGCGCGGTCGGGGAGGACGAACTGGGCGGCGGGCTGCGCGAGGCATTGCGCGGGTTCGGAGTCGATACCCGCGGTCTGCGCACCGTCCCGGGAAACAGCGGCACGGCGCATATCGTCGTCGACGACGACGGCGGAAACGCGATCGTCGTGGTCCAGGGGGCCAATGCGACCGTCGATTCGCTCGCGCCCGGCGATGCCGAACTGATCGCGAGTTCCGGAGCGCTGCTGCTGCAGCTGGAGATCCCGTTCGCCGGGGTCGAATCCGCCGCCGCGGCCGGGCGCTCCGCCGGAGTTCCGGTGATTCTCACGCCGGCTCCCGCCGCGGAACTGTCCGCCGAGTTGCTGGCGAACGTGGACGTGCTGGTGCCGAACGAACACGAAGCCGCGGTCCTCACCGGTCGCGACGATCCCGACGCGGCGTTGCGGGAATTGGTGGAACGAGTACCGGAAGCGATCATCACGCTCGGTGCCGAAGGAGCCCTCTACGGCAATGCGGCGGGAGAGGTCGTCCGGTCGCCCGCCCATCGGGTGCGGGCCGTGGACACCATTGCGGCGGGGGACACCTTCGTCGGTGTCTTCGCGGCTGCGCGGGCCGGGGGAGCGGAGGTCCGGGAAGCGCTGGCGGCGGCCTCGGCAGCGTCCGCGCTGGCCGTGGGGCGCCACGGCGCCATGTCGTCGATGCCGACGGAACAGGAGATCAGGGAGTTCCGCGGCTGAGCGCGGAAGCGGGGTGGAATGTCGCGGACGCCGCCGCCCGGAGAAATGTCCGATCCCGCACGGGCGGCGTCGCGCGACACCCCGATGGACTCACTTGGCCTTGTCGTAGGCGTCCACGATCTCCGAGGGAATGCGTCCCCGATCCGACACCTGCATGCCCTGCTCCCGGGCCCATTCCCGAATGGCCTGGTTGCGTTCCCGGTCGGCGGCGGTAGGAGCAGCGGCGGTCTTGCCCGCCTTGCCCGCCGCGCGCTTGCGACCCCCGGTGCGGCGTGCGGCGGAGACGTACGACGCCAACGAGTCCCGCAGTTTCGCTGCGTTGTCGGCGGACAGGTCGATGGTGTAGTCGACCCCGTCCAGGCTGAACTCGACCGTCGACTCCGCTTCCGACCCGTCGACGTCGTCGACGAGCTGCACGGTGACCTTCTGCGCCACTGGAAAACCCTCGATTCCGGTTCGTTATTGCTGGCCTTCGTGCGAGAGCGTACGAAGAACGTTCTGAACAATAAACCGTTGTTGCGAAAATGTGCCACCCTGGGTCCGTCGAGCACTGACCGTGAGCTCGGAACGCTGTTGTAGCGACGTTGTGCTTCAGATTACTTTCTCGATTTCGCGGCCGATCGGCTACGGTGTGTCGCGGGGCGGTTCGCCCGGGACCCGGCATCGCGGGGTCGACGGTGCCCCCGCACGGCGGTTCTCAACGGCCGGTGGTGCTGTTCTATCGTTGACGCGAGACAACAGCGATGCCGCGTGCTACAACGTGGGTCAGGGTCGCAGGAGTCTCGCCTGCAGGTGTCGCGGATCGAGACGGGGCACGTTCCCGAGACAGGTGATCATGGCCGAGCGGATTCAGGTCGAACTCGTCGACGACATAGACGGGTCGCCAGCCCAGCAGACCGTTACTTTCGCGCTGGACGGCGTGACCTACGAAATCGACTTGAGCGAGCGGCACGCGCAACGCCTGCGCGGAGTCTTCGCCCGGTACATCGAGCGGGCGCGCGTTCCCGAGCGCGAGCAGTCCGCCGCCACGGCCAAACGCCAGGAACGGGACGAACGCGACGCCCGCCAGGCCAACCGGCAGCTGACCGAGCAGATTCGCGGTGCCGCGCAACGGAGCAAGGACCGGTTGCACAAGCAGCAGGAACCGGAAGCGGACGAACAGGCCGCCGAGGCCGGACCCGCACTCCCGGTGGAACCGCGCGAACCGGAACAGCTCGTCCCCGAACCTCCGCGCCAGGAGGAGGAGCGGTCGAACTCCACCGTCGCCTCCGTGTCCCTGCCGCAATTCTCGTCCGCTGTGGACTGAGCCGGTACCGGTGGTCCCGGCCGGCCGCGTTCCCGGAACGGGACGCTTCCGGCCCCGAACGCAGAAGAACCGCATCGTGGTGATCCGCGATGCGGTTCTTCGTCTTTCCGGTACCGGTCGCTCCGCTGCCGCCTCCCCCGCGCGCGGAGCGCTCGGTGCCTCAATCGGCGGCGCGGTGCCTGCGCCCTTTCGCGCGACCGCCGGAGTCGCCGTGCTGAGCGGCCACCGATTCGGCGGCCGACGACTCGGCGCTCTCGGTCAGCGCCGCGGCGAACTCGGGTGGGGAGCTCAGTCCCCAGTTGTCCGCCTCCGGGTCGATCAGCTGCTGCTGCAACTCGGTGTAGATCGGTGTCGAGTCCACGGTTACCCCCTGCCTCTTGGTCGGCGAGCAGGCTACCGGCGCGCGGGTGGGTGCAGCCCGGGAAACGCACCGCGATCACTCGATGGAGATCGCCGGACTCGGGCCGGGCCGCGGCCCGGTGTCCCGGTGCTCGGTGGTCCCACGGCAAGCCGCCATCCGGGTGAAGCGGGATGACCTGCGGTTTTCGCGTTAATGGGGGGTGGTGTTCAAGGCCGTTTTCGGCCCGTGTAGATTTCTTTCTGCCAGCACGGAACGGGCCGAAAACGAATCGGGCCGGGTGCGGCGGGGTCGCGAAACGGGCTTCC
>NZ_JAIUKC010000241.1:0-8269 GCF_020177435.1 Saccharopolyspora sp. 7B
CTGCTTTCCCCTCGGTTGCACCGTTTTTCCCCTGGTGCCCACCCAACGGGTTAAAATGACCCCGCTGGGTGGGAACAGCTGAGGTTCCGCCACCCCACCCGCAAAGCAAAACGAGCCGATCAATCGAAGAAAGAAGGCACGTCCAGTGCTCCGCCGGCCTGCTCGAACTCGGCGTGCACGGCGGCGCGCAGCCGTTCGTCGGCCAGGTAGTCGAGGGCGGTGAGGGCGAGGCCGGTCGCGCCGTCCAGCACGGCCCGGTCCCCGGCCTCGGACCGGGCGGCGGTGGCGAATCCGGCGGTGTGCAGCGACAGCCCGGCGTCGTCGAGCCCGATCATCGGGTGGATGGCGGGCATCCGGTAGCTGAGGTTGCCGAGGTCGGTGGAGCCGGTGAGGTACTCGGGCACCACGCCGCGGGGCAGCGAGGTGCGGCCACGCCTGGCCTGGTGCTCGGCCCAGCGGGCGGCGAGCGCGTCGTTGTGCCGGATCGGCAGGTACGGGTACTGCCGGTCCCAGACGAGTTCCACGCCGCAGCCGGTCATCTCGGCGGCACCGCGCGCGATCCGGTCGATGCGGTCGGCGAGGTCGCGCAGCGAGTCGGGGTCGGCGGAACGCACGTAGAACTGGGCGGCGGCGCGCTCCGGCACCACGTTGGGCCGCTGCCCGCCGTCGGTGATGATGCCGTGCACCCGGTCGCCGGAGGGCATGTGCTGGCGCAGCGCCGCCACGCCCTGGTAGGTCGCCACCACCGCGTCGAGCGCGTTGCGGCCCATGAACGGCTGCGCCGAGGCGTGCGCGGCGATGCCGTGGAAGGTCACGTCGACCTGGCGGCGGCCGAGGAACGGGTGGGTGGCCACGTCGTGCGAGAACGGGTGCAGCATCACCACCGCGTCCACGTCGTCGAAGATCCCGGCGCGGGCCAGGATCTCCTTGCCGCCGCCGCCTTCCTCGGCGGGCGTGCCGACGAGGCTGAGCCTGCCGCCGACCTCGCCGACCGCGGTGGCGGCGCCGAGGAACCCGCCGACGCCGGCCGAGCAGATGATGTTGTGCCCGCAGGCGTGCCCCACCCCGGGCAGCGCGTCGTACTCGGCGAGCACCGCCACGTGCGGGCCGCCGCTGCCGGTGCTCGCCAGCAGCGCGGTCGGCAGCTCGCCCACCCCGACCCGCGCGTCGAAGCCCTGCGCGCGCAGCAGGTCGGCGACGGCGGCGACCGAGCGGTGCTCGGCGAAGCCCTCCTCCGGGTGCTCGTGCAGGTCGTGGCTGAGTCCCAGCAGGTCCGCGGCGTGCTCGTCGAGCCACCGCTCGGCCCGGTCGCGCACCGCGGCGGGCGCGCCGTCGTGCTCGGAGCGGATCGGTGCCGCGGTGGCCACGGCCCGCTCGGTCGCCGCGGCGACGGACTTCAGGTACGAGTCGTCGGGAGTGGTGGGTTGCGTCATTCCCGCACTGTAGGTCGCTCGGGGGACGTCCCGGTGCCCTCGGTGCCGTCGAGCTGCCGGTGCGCCAGCAGCGTGGCGGCGACGACGGCGGCGATGATGATCACGAGTTGCAGCACCGGCACCAGGCACAGCAGGTAGGTCGGCAGCCCGAAGCCGAGCGTGCTCGCCTTGTTCGCCGCCAGCGAGCGGTGCCGGTCCCGCACGGTGAGGCCGCGGCGCGCGAACACCAGGCCGACCATCTCCAGCGCCACCACCCAGGCGCCGAACACGGCTCCCAGCACCGGCACCACCGTCTGCCCGAGCACCGGCACGAAGCCCAGCGCGAACAGCACGACCGCGCCGGCCAGCGCCACCAGCACCAGCTTCACCGCGTCCCGCACCCCGCGGCCGAGCTGCCGGGCGAACCCGGCGCCGTCGTCGGCGGTGTCGAGCCCGAGCCGCTGTTCGGCCTGTTCGGCGATGTGCTCGTAGAACGGTCCGCCGATCAGCAGGGTCAGCGCGATGAACGAGATCGAGCCGAGCAGCGCGGCCGCACCGACCAGCGCCACGCCCAGCACCACGCGGAACGCCTGGCGCAGCCAGTCGGTCCAGCCGTCGGCGAACGGGGTCAGCGCGGTCACCAGGTCCGAGCTGAAGTACAGCAGCGCGCCGAGCGATCCGAGCAGCAGCACCGCGCTCAGCAGTGCGGGGATCGCGCCGATCAGCAGCAGCCGCGGGGACCGCACGATCAGGCCGAATCCGGTGCCCAGCGCGCGGGCTCCGGCGAGGAGGTTCTTCATGCCGCTCCAGGGGAAGTGGATCTCGCCGCACGGTATCGGGCCCGGTTCCACCGCCGAGGCCCGGATCAGGACCGCACTCCCGTGATCTGGCCCACTCTCCCGCAACGCGAGCCGCGGCGGACGAGTCGCAGCGTGCACGACCCCGCGTTCTCGAACGCGGCGCCGGAAAGGGGAACTGGATCGTGCTGACACCGCAGCGGACGCTCGTGGACCGGATCTGGCACGGGCAGCCGCGCAACCGGCAGCTGCGCGGCCTGTGGCGGCTCACGAAGAAGACCATCGGCGCCAGCGCGCGGCACCGGCTGACCGGGCTGGCCGGGGAGGCGGCGTTCTTCACGCTGATCTCGATGCCACCGGTGCTGCTGGGCCTGGTCGGCACGCTCGGCTACCTGGCGGGCGTGCTCGGCGGGGAGACGATCACCGCGGTCCGGAACGCGTTGGTGTCCGGGGCGGCGACGGTGCTGTCCCCGCAGGCGATCGACGAGCTGCTGCAGCCGGTGCTGGACGAGGTGCTCAGCTCGGGGCGGGCCGGGGTGATCTCGATCGGTTTCGTGCTGGCGCTGTGGTCGGGTTCGGCGGCGCTGAACGTCTTCATCGACACGATCTCGGTGGTGTACGGCCTGGCCGGCCAGCGGAACGTGGTGCGGCAGCGGTTGATGTCGGTGCTGCTGTACACGGTGGCGCTGTTCGGCGGGATCGTGCTGCTGCCGCTGCTGGCGGTGGGCCCGTCGGTGATCGCGGACTGGTTCCCGCAGGCGTCGGTGGTGGTGTACGCGCTGTACTGGCCGGTGATCGTGATCGGGTCGATCGCCTCGCTGTGCACGTTGTACTCGTTGTCGCTGCCGCTGCGGGCGCCGTGGCTGGAGCACCTGCCGGGGGCGGCGCTGGCGCTGCTGGTGTGGCTCGGGGGCAGCCTGGCGCTGCGGATCTACCTGGACGTGACGATCGAGCACTCCCCCGTCTACGGTGCGCTGGCCGCGCCGATGGGCGTGCTGCTGTGGCTGTACGTGACGGCGTTCGCGGTGCTGCTCGGTGGCACGGTGAACGCGGAGCTGGACAGCGTGCAGCCGTCGCGCCGCACCGCCCGGTTGCGCCGGGAGCTGGTCGGTTCGGAGTGATCGCCGGGTGACGGGTCTCGCGGAGCGGTCGTCCGAAGTCACACCACAGCCGGGCGCGGCTTTGTTAGGTTAGCCTCGCTTGACTGATCCGGATGAAGGATGCGCGATGACCTCTGCTGACCGAACACACCCGCGGGTCGAGCCCTTCGGCGGGACCCGCCTGGGCAGGCGCGGTTTCCTGGCCGGCGCGACCGGCCTGCTCGCCGCAGGTCTGGCGGCCTGCGCGGGTGGTTCGCCCGCGCCGTCGGGCCAGGCGGCGGGCCCCGGTTTCCCGGTGCGGATCCCGAACAAGTTCGGCACCGCCGAGATCCCCGCGGCTCCGGGCAAGGTCGTCTCGCTGGGCATCACCGATCACGACGTGCTGCTGCCGTTGGGCGTGGTGCCGGTCGGGCTCACCGCCTGGGGCCCGTGGGAGTCCGGGGTGGGCCCGTGGGTGGAGCCGATGCTGGGGCAGGCGAAGCCGAAGCAGCTGGGCAGCGACGTGGACGTCGAAGCGGTGATCGCGCTGATGCCGGACGTGGTCCTCGGCGTGCAGAGCGCGTTGACGCAGGACCAGTTCAACCGGTTGAACGCGTTCAAGCCGGTGGTGGCGCAGCCGCCGGGCACCATCGACTACGGCGTGGACTGGCGCCTGCAGGCCGAGACGATCGGCCGCGCGCTGGGCGAGGAGGACGCGGCGAACCGGCTGATCGCCGAGACCCAGGCCCGCATCGAGCAGGTCCGCGCGGACAACCCGAAGTTCGAGGGCCGCACGCACGTCACGGTGCGCACCGATTCGGCGGGCAACTACGCGGCCTACACGAAGCAGGACGCGCGGACCGCGCTGCTGGAGCAGCTGGGCTTGAAGCTCGCCCCGTCCATCGAGGGCATGGACAGCGGCGGCAAGTTCAACGTGAAGGTCAGCAAGGAGCAGGTGTCGCTGCTGGACGCCGACGTCGTCATCGTCACCACGGCGAAGCCGACGGACGTGGCGGCGGTGCGCGCGGATCCGCTGCTGAACAACCTGCCCGCGGCCAAGCGCGGCGCGCTGGTGGTGCTCGACGACTACGACCTGACGATGGCGCTGGGTTCGGCGACGGTGTCGAGCATCCCGTTCACCTTGGACAACCTGGTGCCGAAGATCGACGAGGCGCTGGCGAAGGCGTGACGGCGCGGCGCCCCGTTCGACGACGCGGCGAACGGGGCGGTCGCGCTCAGATCAGCGGCGCTGCTTCCAGCGGGACCCGGGTGGACTCCAGGAACCTGCTGACCATGTTGAAGTAGCTGCAGCACAGGATGAACTCGGTGGTGCGCCGCGTGCCGTGCTCGGCGAGCAGCGCTTCGAGCAGCCGGTCGTCCAGGCGGACGTTGCGGGTGAGGTCCTCGGCGGCGTCGATGACGAGCCGGGTGCTCTCGTCGAAGCCGCTGACCGGGCCGTCGACCCCGACGCGTTCGATCTCGTCGTCGGTGACGCCGACGAGCTTGGCGATGCGGACGTGCTGCGCCCACTCGTAGTGCGATCCGGTGATGGTCGCGATGCGCAGGATGGCGATCTCCCTGGCGCGCTTGTCGAACTCGGACTGCATGAGCAGCGAGCCGGCCAGGTCCAGGAACGGCTTGAGGCTGTTCGGCGCGTTGGCGACCATCCGGAAGATGTTGGCGTCCGGGAGTCCGCGCAGCAGCCTGCGGTTCTTGTCGGAGAGTTCGTCGTCGGCGGGCAGCGGGATGCTCACGGTGTCCTCCTGGTCGGGGTGGTGCCCGTGCCCGCTCGGACGCGACGGGTGCGGCGCGGGTGCGCCCGTGCGCGTCCGAACGGCGAGCCCTCGGCGCTCGGGGAGCGCCGGGTGGTTCACATCCGGCGGATCGGCTTGCTGCCGTCCCACTCGGCGGCGGTCTTGCGGATGAAGTCGAACACCGACCGCTTGGGGCCGCTGACGTCGGAGATCTCGACGACGGTGCCGGGGTGGAATCCGGTTTCCAGGTAGGCGAAGCGGCCTTGGGCGCCGCCGACCGCGCCTTCCTGCCCGACGGTGTAGCCGCGGGCGAGGGCGGTGTCGTAGAGCTGCTGGTACTCGGTGGTCCAGTAGCAGACGTGCTGGAGCCCTTCGTTCCCGGCGGCGAGGAAGTCCCGGTACATGGACGGGGAGTCGTCGGCGGGCTGGATCAGTTCGATCTGCAGGTCGCCGGAGTTGGCGAGCGCGAGGTCGACGCGCGCTTCGGACGGTTCGCCGCGGTAGCGGAAGTCCTCGAAGCGCAGGCCTTCGAAGTAGAACCAGGGTCCGACTTCCAGCACCTCGACCCAGTTCGCGATGGCGGTGTCGAGGTCGCGCACGACGTAGCCGTTCTGCGCGATCTCGCCGAACAACCGGCTCATGCGAGCGCGGCCGGGTCGAGCAGGCCGGGGAACTCCTTGGCGAGCTGCAGGTCCCCTTCGACCTGGAGCTTGCCGGCGAGGAAGGAGGCGACGCCGTCGGCTTCGCCGCGCAGGATCGCCAGCAGGTCCTCGTCGGAGCTGGTGAGCGTGGCGTCGGGATCGTCGGCGGTGCCTTCGGTGACGCGGAGTTCGCCGTCGGCGACGGTCACGTGCACGGGGGTCGAGATGTTGAGCTGGATGGTGCCTTCGATCCCGTCGGCGGCTTCGCGGTCGAAGGCGGCGGGCAGCTTGTTGATGACGTCGAGCGTCGACATCATCCCTCCTCGGATCGTTTACCTACGCCGTAGGCTTTCGGCGGTGACCTTATACCTACGCTGTAGATATCGACAAGGGTGGGGCACACTGAGCCCGTGACCACGCCCGCACCGAAGGGTCGCCGCGGCAGACCGCCCCGCGGCAGCGCGACGCTGTCCCGCGATCGCGTCATCGAGGCGGCGCTGGCCCTCGTCGACGAGGAGGGCCTCGACCAGATCAGCATGCGCAAGATCGCCCAGCGACTGCGCGTCGACCCGATGAGCCTCTACAACCACGTCGCCGACAAGGACGACGTGCTGGACGGCATCGCGGAGTCGCTGCTCGCCGGCATCCCCGCGCCGCCCGCCGACGGGACCCCGCGGGAGCGGATGGAGGGCGTGGCGCGCGGTTTCCGCGCCGCGATGCTGGCGCACCCGAAGGCCGCGCCGACGGTGCTGACCCGGCAGATCGGCTCCTCGGCCGGGCTGGCTCCGCTGGCGGCGGCCGTCGCGCCGCTGCTGGACGCGGGCTGTCCGCCGGAGCAGGCGGTGCACGCGTTGCGCGCCGCGCTCGGCTTCCTCGTCGGCACCCTGCTGCGCGAGGTCGAGGCGTCGCCGTCGTTCGGCACCGATCCGGCGGCGAGCGGGCGGCGCAGGCGGACCCTGGAGGCCGCGGAGCTGCCGTCGCTGACCGCGATCGCCCCGCACCTCGCGGTCTGCGACCACGAGGCGGAGTTCGAGTACGGCCTGGACCTCGTCCTCACCGCCATCGAACGCACCCTCCCCGGCTGACGCTCCAGAGGCACGGCCCGGCCGTTCACCCCTGGCGGGCGCGGGGTGGCGCTTCCAGGAGGGGCCGGTCCCAGTCGCCCGCGCGGGCGGCGGCCGCGTAGCTGCCGCGCAGGAACGCGAGCAAGGTGCCGTCCGGATCGGACGCGGTCCGCACGTCGGCGTAGTCGAGCACGAATTCGCCGAGGTCGGCTCGGTAGCCCGCCGCGTCGGGCGGGACCGGATGGCCTGGGAACCCGGTCGGTTCCGGGTAGGCGTAGGAGTAGAACAGCCCTTCGCCGTCACCCCCGGGCCAGAACCCGCAGCTGCTGAGCTCGCGCGAATAGCCCTCCACCATCACCTCGTCCGGGCAGTTCGGCGCCCCGCCGGGGTGCGGCGGCGCGGGCCTGCCGGAGAACCGGGTGACGGCGAGGTCCATCGCGCCCCAGAAGTAGTGCACCGGGCTGGCCTTGCCGAGGAATTCGGCGCGGAACTCCTGGAACACGCGGTGCGCGGCGACCAGCTGGCGCCACCACAGGTGTGCGCTGGCCGGGTCGTACGCGGCGTGCTCGGTGTCCCGCTGGAACGGGATGGCCCGCCGCACCTCGTTCGGCGCCGCGTGGATGCTGGTGTGCAGCCCGAGTTCGTCGAGCGCCCCCATCACCTCGCCGTGGAACGCGGCCACCGACTTCGGTTCGAGCGGGACGAGCCGTTCGTCGTCGGCGGTGCGGATCCGCAGCACCTGCGCGCAGAAGTCGAACTCGGCGTCGAACAGCGCTCCGCCGTGCGGCACGGCCGAGGTGGTGAGGCCGCGCGCGGAGACGTACAGCGCGGACTGCCACCAGTGGTTGACCATCGGCGCCAGCGCGAGCCGCACCTTGCCGACGACCTGCGTCCACAGGTGCAGCGTGTCGCGCGTGTCCGTCCATTCGTCGACCCGCAGCGCGGGCCAGGCAGCGGTCTCCCGCAGTCCCGTCATCGCTTCCTCCCCCGGTCTCGCCCGTCCCCATGCTGGCGGGCGAGCAGGGTGAACGCAGCAGCCGAAGGACACCGAAATCGCAGGTCAGAACGGGACCAACGCCCCTTCCCCGCACGCCTTCCCCCGCGGTCCGGAGGCGGTCGCGGGGGAAGACCCGGCCGGGCGGCTCGGGGCACGGCACCGCCCGGGAACATCCGCGCCCACCCGGGGGAGGTCGTGGACGCGGATGCGGGTGCCCCGCCGGGCGCTCGCGGTCGGGGAAGCGGGAGCGGCCCGGCGGGGCTCGGTCCACCGCCGGAGCGAGGCGTGGCGGCGAACCGGATCTTCGGTCGAGCGGGGCTACCCCGCTTCGAGCACGACCGGCGGGTCGGCGCCGATCGTCACCTGGGACCGGGCCGCGAGCACCCGGGTGCAGGCCATGCACGGCATCCCGAGCAGGTCGGAGATCTGCTCGGCGTCCGCGGCGGGCAGCCGCACCCCGCAGAGCGCCGACCAGTCACCCTCCACTGTGGACATCGCGATGTGCACGACCCGCCGCGCCTCCCC
>NZ_JAIUKC010000242.1:0-7531 GCF_020177435.1 Saccharopolyspora sp. 7B
CCACCGCGAGGCGCAAAGCGCCAAGCCCACCCACACAACCGCACCCACCGCACCGTGGGGGTCCGGGGGGTCGCCCCCCAGAAAAAGGACGAACACGGAAAAGTCCCCACACCCGAAGGATGTGGGGACTGAACACGCTGACGTAGCCCCGACGGGATTCGAACCCGCGCTACCGCCTTGAAAGGGCGGCGTCCTAGGCCGCTAGACGACGGGGCCCTAGAACGAACGATCATTGCTGATCGTTCCGCTGGGGTACCAGGACTCGAACCTAGACTAACTGAACCAGAATCAGTCGTGCTGCCGATTACACCATACCCCATCGGCTTCGGCGTTCAGCGGTGTTGGTCCGGGCTTCTGGAGGAAGTCCGACTCTTTGCCGCTGTCCGCCTTGCTGATGAAAATAGTAGAGCATGGCCCGCGGGGCCGTGACAGCACCCCCCTCTTCGGATGACTTCCCTGGTGGGGGTGGGTCCGGGGCGCTGTCCGGTCGGCGTCGTCGCCGGCGTCGCGGGCCGGGCTCGTTCAGCCGCTGAGCGCGCCGAGGCGCGGTCTCCCGATGTCCGGGTGGGACCGGTCCGCCGGAGTCGGGGCGGGGGCGTGCTGGCCGGGGATCCCGGGCGCGAAGGGCAGTTCGCAGACGAGGAGTTCGGGGAGTTCCGCGAGGCTGGTGATCATGGACACGCCGTCGGGCGGGGTGTGCTCGGTTCCGCCGCGGTTGAGCCAGACGCCGTGCAGTCCGGCGTCGGCGGCGCCGAGGGCGTCGGTGTCGAGCCGGTCGCCGACGTGGACGACTTCGTGCGGGGCGGCGCCGAGGGATTCGCAGGCGGCGTGGAAGATCCGCGGATCGGGTTTGGCGATGCCGAGTTCGCCGGAGATGACGAGGCTGTCGAAGACGCCGGCGAGCCCGGTGCGGCTGATCTTCTTGCGCTGGTAGGCGCTGGGCGCGTTGGTGATGACGGCGAGTTGGAGGCCTGCGGCGCGCAGCCAGTCGAGGCAGGGCACGGCGTCGTCGAAGAGGCACCAGGCGGCTTGCATGGCGGCCATGCGGCGGTTTTCGCGGGCGGCGGCTTCGGCGTCGCTGAGCCGTTCGCCGAAGGCGGCGAAGAAGGCGCGGGTGCGTTCGCGGCACATGGTGGCGAAGTCGAGTTCGCCCGCGACGTAGCGCTCGTAGTGCTCTTCGGTGGTGTGTCGCCACACGGGCCAGGCGGCGTCGTTGCCGATGAGGGCGCGGAGGCCGAGGCGGGAGGAGGCTGCGTTGTCGAGCAGGGTGTCGTCGATGTCGAGGCACACGGCTTTGACGTGGCCGGGTGGGGCGATCTCTGGGTGCGGCGCGGATGTCACCCCGAGAGGCTAGGTGTTCACCGGCGGTGCCCGACTCGGCCAAGCCGGTGATAGTCGTTGGCTGACACGGTTTAGTGCACGCGCCGGTACCGGGTGACGTCCATTGCGGACATCACCCGGTCGCCGGAATCGTGCTGCTGATCAGCCCAGTGCGCGCCGGAGGCGCTGGAGCGAGATGTCCCGCCCGAGCAGTTCCATCGATTCGTACAGCGGCGGCGACACGGTGCGACCGGTGACGGCGACGCGGACGGGCGCGAAGGCCTTGCGCGGTTTGATGCCGAGTCCGTCCACGACGGACTCCTTGAGCGCCGCTTCGATGGCTTCGGTGGTCCAGCCGTCGAGGGCGTCGAGGGCGCCGATGGCGGCTTCGAGGACGGGCCGCGCGTCGTCGCCGAGGGCCTTCTGCGCGGAGGCCTCTTCGGGTTCGAACTCGTCGCCCGCGAACAGGAACCGCATCATGCCGACGGCGTCGGAGAGCACGATGAGCCGTTCCTGCACGAGGGGTGCGGCGGCGCGCACGGTGTCGAGCTGCTGCTCGGTGGGTTCGGCGTCGAGCACGCCGCCCGCGACGAGGTAGGGCACGACGCGCTGCACGAAGTCGTCGGGGGCGAGGGCCCGCAGGTGCGCCGAGTTGATGGCGTCGGCCTTCTTCTGGTCGAACCGCGCGGGGTTGCTGCTCACGCTGCCGATGTCGAAGGCCTCGACCATCTCGTCGAGGGTGAACACGTCGCGGTCGTCGGCGATGGACCAGCCGAGCAGCGCCAGGTAGTTGAGCAGCCCTTCGGGCAGGAATCCGCGGTCCCGGTGGTGGAACAGGTTGGACTGCGGGTCGCGCTTGGAGAGCTTCTTGTTGCCTTCGCCCATGACGAACGGCAGGTGCCCGAAGGCGGGGGTGAAGTCGGTGACGCCGATGCGCTGGAGCGCTTCGTAGAGCGCGATCTGGCGCGGGGTGGAGGAGAGCAGGTCCTCGCCGCGCAGCACGTGGGTGATGCGCATGAGCGCGTCGTCGACGGGGTTGGTGAGGGTGTAGAGCGCGTCGCCGCTGCCGCGGACGAGCACCGGGTCGGGCACGGTGCCCGCGCGGAAGGTGATCTCGCCGCGGACGAGGTCGTCGAAGGTGATGTCGTGGTCCGGCATCCGCAGCCGCAGCACGGGGGTGCGGCCTTCGGCGCGGTGGGCGGCCTTCTGCTCGTCGGTGAGGTCGCGGTCGAAGTTGTCGTAGCCGAGCTTGGGGTCGCGGCCGGCGGCCTTGTGCCGGGCTTCGACCTCTTCGGGCGTGGAGTACGCCTCGTAGAGCTCGCCCGCGGCCAGCAGGCGCTGGGCGATGTCGGCGTAGATGTCCTTGCGCTCGCTCTGCCGGTAGGGGCCGTGCTCGCCGCCGACGCCGGGACCTTCGTCCCAGTCGAGGCCGAGCCAGCGCAGCGCTTCGAGCAGCGCGTCGTAGGACTCCTGGCTGTCCCGGCTGGCGTCGGTGTCCTCGATGCGGAACACGAGGCTGCCGCGGTGGTGCCGGGCGAAGGCCCAGTTGAACAGGGCGGTGCGGATCAGCCCGACGTGCGGCGTGCCGGTGGGCGACGGGCAGAACCGGGCGCGGACGGTTCCTGGCGCTGGGGTGGCGAACTCTGGCGTGCTCATGACCCGCCCACCATATCGGGCGGGGCGGGGTGGTTGACCAGCGAGTCCGGGAGGAGCACCCTGGAGTTATTCAACGTCCGTTGAATATCGATCGGGTGTTCGTGCAGCGCCGCACCGGCTGGGAGTGATCGGGATGGAACGCACCACCTGCTGCGTCATCGGAGGCGGACCCGCGGGCATGGTCCTGGGGCTGCTGCTGGCCCGCTCCGGGGTGCGGGTCACCGTCTTGGAGAAGCACGGCGACTTCCTGCGGGACTTCCGCGGCGACACGGTGCACCCGACGACCCTGCAGCTCATGGACGACCTCGGCCTGGCGGAGCGGTTCGCCGCGCTGCCGCAGCGCAAGGTGGAGACGGTGCGGCTGCCCGTCGGCGAGGACGGCGAACTCGTCACCATCGGGGACTTCCGGCTGCTCCCGATCAAGTACAACCACATCGCGCTGGTCCCGCAGTGGGATCTGCTGGACCTGCTCGCCGAGGAGGCGAAGCAGCAGGACGGTTTCGCGCTGCGGATGCGCACCGAGGTCACCGGGCTCATCCGGGAGGGCGGCCGGGTCAACGGCGTGCACTACCGCGAGGCCGACGGCACCACCGGGGAGCTGCGCGCCGACATCACCGTCGCCTGCGACGGACGGGATTCGCTCGCCCGGCGGCTGCCGGAGCTCGGGCTGCGGGACTTCCCCACTCCGATGGACGTGCGCTGGTTCCGGGTGCCACGCCGGGAGGACGACCCCTCCGGGCTGGTCGGGCTGGTCCGCGACCGCACGTTCACCGCGCTGATCGACCGCGGCGACTACTACCAGACGGCCTCGATCATCGCGAAGGACACCGATGCCGACGGCAGGTCCGGGCCGATCGAGGAGTTCAACCGGCGGCTGCGCCACCTCGTGCCCTGGTTCGACGACGGCCGCGAGCTGGTCGGCGAGTGGGCGGACGTGAAGCTGCTGCACGTCACCCTCGACCGGTTGCGCAAGTGGCACGTGCCGGGGCTGCTGTGCATCGGGGACGCGGCGCACGCCATGTCCCCGGTCGGCGGCATCGGCATCAACCTGGCCGTGCAGGACGCGGTCGCCGCGGCCCGGCACCTGGCGCGGCCGCTGCGCGAGGGCCGGTTGCGGCGCAGGCACGTGGCGGCGATCCAGCGCAGGCGCTGGCCGACGACCGTGCTGATCCAGGGATTGCAGAAGGTGTTGCACCGCAACGTGGTCGAGCCCGCGCTGCGCGGTGCCATCGACTTCGGGGGCCGGACCCGGCTGCCGCGCCCGATCCGGTTGATCACGCGGCTGCCCGCGCTGCGCGTGCTCCCGCCCTACCTGCTCGCCTACGGCGCTCTTCGCGAACGCCCTCCGGCTCGCTGGTCGTCTCGTTGAGGGGGTGGGTGGCGGAACCTCAGCGGGGGGGGGGGGGGGGGGGGGGTTTTTGGGGGGGGGGGGGGGGCCCCGGGGAAAACGGGGGGGCGGGGGGCGCGCGCGGGGGACCCCCCCTGGGGGGGGCGGGTGGCTGTTTTTTTCCCCGGGGGCCCCCCCCCCCGCGCCAAAAAGCTGTCCTCGCGAGAACGCAGCTGAGAACCCGCGGGTGGTCCGGTTGCGTGCGTGGTCGTTGGCTCAGCGCTTCGCGCTGACAGGAAAGGATCGGGGACGGGGACTGCCCGCCGCTCTGGGCGGGCGGCGGGCAGTGCGGGTCACTGCACCGGGTTGGTGAGGGTGCCGAGGCCGTCGATGGAGACGGAGACCGACTGGCCGGACTTCATCGGCCCCACCCCGGCGGGGGTGCCGGTGAGGATGACGTCGCCGGGCAGCAGCGTCATGATCCGCGACACCCAGGACACCAGGCCCGCCACGTCGTGCAGCATCAGCGAGGTCCGCGACTCCTGGTGGAGCTCGCCGTCCAGCTCGGTGCGCAGCCCCAGGTCGGCGGGGTCCACGGCGGTGTCGATCCACGGCCCCAGCGGGCAGAACGTGTCGTAGCCCTTGGCCCGCGTCCACTGCCCGTCGGCCTGCTGCTGGTCGCGCGCGGTGACGTCGTTGGCGATCGTGTAGCCGAGGACCACCTCGGTGCCGCGCGCCTCCGGCACGTCCTTGCACGGCTGGCCGATGACGGCGGCCAGCTCGCCCTCGAAGTCGACGCGCTCCGAGTTCGGCGGCAGCTTGATCGGCGCGTTCGGGCTCGTGACCGAAGTCGACGGCTTCATGAAGATCACCGGGTTCGCCGGCGCCTCCCCGCCCATCTCCTTCGCGTGGTCGGCGTAGTTCTTGCCGACGCAGACGACCTTGCTGGGCAGGATCGGGGCGAGCAGCCGGACGTCGGCCATCGGCCACTTGCGCCCGGTGAAGGTGGGGTCGCCGAACGGGTGCTGGTCGATCTCGATGGCCAGCACCTTCTCCTTCGGCGCGGACGGATCGGGTTCCAGCGCGACGAACGACACCCCGTCGGAGTGGGCGACTCGGGCCAGGCGCACGGCGGACCTCTTTTCGTTCCCGGTTGTTCCACGTGGCCCGCGCGGGGCGGGCCGGACCAGCCTATGCGGTCGCGGCGGCCGGGCCCGTCGCCGGTCGGCCCGCGTTCGCGTTGCGGCGCAACGCCTTGTACGCGAGGGCGTCGCGGAGCGCGAGCCAGCTGGCCTCGACGATGTTGCCGTGCACGCCGACGGTGGTCCACTCCTCGTGGTCGTCCCGGGATTCCACCAGCACCCGGGTGACCGCGTCGGTGCCGGAGGCGTCGGTGAGGATGCGGACCTTGTAGTCCACCAGCGCCACCTCGTCCAGCCACGGCAGGTGCGGCACCAGCGCCTCGCGCAGCGCCGCGTCCAGCGCGTTCACCGGGCCGTTGCCCTCGGCGGTGGCGATCACCCGGGTTCCGGCGACGTGCACCTTCACCGTGGCCTCGGAGACAACGGCGCCGTCGGGGCGGTGGTCCAGCAGCACCCGGTAGGACTCCAGCTCGAACGGCGCCTCCGGTACCGCGGACCGCTCCCCCGCCGCGTCGAGTTCGCGGCGCAGCAGCAGTTCCAGCGAGGCGTCGGCGGCCTCGAAGGACCAGCCGCGCGCCTCCAGCTCCTTGACCCTGCGCACCGCGCCGCCGACCGCGTCGGGCGCCCCGGACAGGTCCACGCCGAGTTCGGCGCCCTTGAGCTCCAGGCTGGCGCGCCCGGCCATCTCGGTGACCAGCACCCGCATCTCGTTGCCGACCACGGCCGGGTCCAGGTGGTTGTACAGCTCCGGGTCGACCTTGATCGCGCTCGCGTGCAGCCCCGCCTTGTGCGCGAACGTGGAAGCGCCCACGTACGCCTGGTGCGCATCGGGGGCGAGGTTGGCGATCTCGGCGAGCGCGTGCGAGACGCGGGTCAGCTCGGTCAGCCGCCCGTCCGGCAGCACCGGCATGCCGAGCTTGGTCCGGAGGTTCCCGACGACCGAGAACAGGTCCGCGTTGCCCGCGCGCTCGCCGTAACCGTTGGCGGTGCACTGCACGTGGCTGGCGCCGGCCTGCACGGCGGCGACCGAGTTGGCGACGGCGCAGGCGGTGTCGTCCTGGCAGTGGATGCCGACGCGGAACCCGGTGCGCGCCACGACCTCCCGCACGGTGTCGGCGAGCCCGGTCGGCAGCTGCCCGCCGTTGGTGTCGCACAGCACGGCGAGGTCGGCGCCGGCGGTGACGGCGGCGTCGAGCACCCGCAGCGCGTGGTCCGGGTCGTGGGCGTAGCCGTCGAAGAAGTGCTCGGCGTCCACGAACACCCGGCGACCCTCGCCGACGAGGTGGCGCACCGTGTCGGCGATCATCGCGCGGTTCTCCTCGGCGCTGGTGCGCAACGCGCGCTCCACGTGCCTGCGGTCGGCCTTGGCGACGAGGGTGATGACGGATGCGCCGGAGTCGAGCAGCGCCCGCACCTGCGGGTCCTCCTGCGCGGGCACGCCCGCCCGGCGGGTGGCGCCGAAGGCGACGAGCGCGGCGTGCCGCAGGTCGAGCTCACCGGCGGCGGCGCGGGCGAAGAACTCGGTGTCCTTGGGCAGCGCGCCGGGCCAGCCTCCTTCGACGAAGCCGACGCCGAGCGAGTCCAGCAGCCGCGCGACGGCGAGCTTGTCGGTGACCGAGTAGGAGATGCCTTCCCGCTGGGCTCCGTCGCGCAGCGTGGTGTCGTAGACGTGGAAGTCGTCGCCGAGCGGGGTGCCGGCCGGGGTCGTGCGGGTCACTTGGGGTCTCCTGCGGGCTGTCGGGTGTCTCGTGCGGCGGAGCCGCCTGGTGCCGAACCGCCCCCGGAACATGAAAAAGACCCCCCGCGTGGATGCGAGAGGTCTGCGCGCCGGGGGTGCGGAATCCGTCACCCGGCGCGCGCTCCGATAATGATCATGGTCGTGGTGGCCACGCCCGCATGCTGCCACACCGCACCGGCCCGGCACCACCCGCCGGTTCCCCGATCCGCCCAGGTGGAACGCGTCCGAGGTCCGCACCCGGAGACGAGGGCGGGGGGGGGCACACGGGGCTGGGGGGACCGGGCAGGGACAAGCATAGATCGGGTGTTGTGGTGCAAACACCGGGGAGAGACCACCCGCAAAGACGGA
>NZ_JAIUKC010000243.1:0-7378 GCF_020177435.1 Saccharopolyspora sp. 7B
GGCGTCGCTGGTGCGGGCAGGGGCGGTGCGGGCGTCCGGCTGGGGTGCCGGTTCGCCCTGCGTGCTCCGGTTTCCGGTGTTCGGCCTGCTCGATGTGGTGTCCGGACGCGCGGTGTTGTCGAGCCTGGCGGCGGTGTCGGGTCGGGCGTTCGGATCCGGACGGCCGTGGCGGCCGGGGGCGTCCGCGCGGGAGGCGGTGTCCGGCCTGGCGGTGCTGTCGGACCTGGTGGCGCTGTCGGGTCGGGTGGCGCTGTCGGGTCGGGTGGCGCTGTCGGGTCGGGTGGCGCCGGGGCGAGCGCCGGTGTCCGGGCGGGTCGCGTCCGGCTGGGCGGCCGGTGCGTCGGGCCTGGACGCCGCGGGCGCGGCCTGCCGTGCCGCCGGAGCTGCGGGATGGGCCACGAACGGGGAGGCCGGTGTGCTGTCGCCGTCGCGGGCCGGGCCGGAATCCGGGGCGGCGCGGTGCTCGGGCGCCTGGTTCTCGGGAGTGGCCGGGTTTTCCGGTGTGGCGCGGGTTTCCGGCGTGGCCTGGTTCTCCGGTGTGGTGCGGCTTTCCGGAGTCGCCTGGTCGTCCGGTGTGGCACGGGTTTCGGGAGTCGCGCGAGTTTCGGGGACGGCTCGGTCCTCGGGGGCCGCCCGGTTCTCCGGCGCGGCGCGGGTCTCGGACTCCGGACGGGACTGCGCTTCGGCATCGGGCCGGGAGGTCCCGCGCGATTCGAGCTCGGGGCGTGCCTGGTCCTCGGGACGGGACTGCGCCTCGGTGCGCGATTCGGGCTCGGGGCGTGCCTGCTCCTCGGGGCGCGCCGCGGATTCGGCGCGGGAATCGGACGGTCGCTGCAGGGCCGACTCCGCGCGGTTCGGCTCGGACCTGCCGTCCTGCTGCGGATCGGTGGTGCGGGATACCTGCTCGTCCGGGCGCGCCGGGAGAGCGTCCTGCGCGACGGCCTGCGCCTCCCGCGAGGTGGTGTCCGGCCGGGCCGCGGCCGGGTCGAGGTCCGCGCCGGTGCTGCGGCCGTCGTCCACGGTGTTCCGGGCGGGTTCCGCGGTCTGCGCGAAGCTCGGTGAGTTCTCGCCGCCGGAGCTCGCGGCTTGCTCGCCGCGGGCCGGGGCGTCGCCGAGCCCGGTGGATTCGGTGCGCGGCGTGCCGCCGGACGCCCGGGTGGTCGACTGCTGCGCGGTGGCGGTGGGTGCACCGTCCGCTGCGCCGCGCGCCCCGCTGGTGGCGGCACCGCCGCGGGCGGCGCCGTCGGCGCGCCCGGCCCCGGAGTCGGCGCCCGTCGAGTGGCTCCCGTTGGCGGCGGGCTGGACCTGCGTGGTGGTGCCGACCGCCGGACCGCTCGCCTCGGTGGAGCGCGCCGCCCCGCCCTGCTCGGTGCCGACCGGGGCCTCGCCGGAACGAGAGCCGCCGGTGGTCGCGTCGCCGCCGAGCCCCCGGGACTCGGTCCCGAAGTCGCCGGGCTGCGCGAAGAGCGCGCCGAGCTCCGTGCCGCCGGTGCTGACGGTGCGGGACGAGCCGTCCTGGACGATCGCCGAGCCGCCGCCGGTCTCCGCGCCCGCCGCGTCCTGGTGCAGGACCGTTTCGTAGGACGGCGGCTCCGCCAGGACCGTCGCGTAGGACGGCGGGGCGACGTCCGTCGTCGCGGAGCGTTCCGCGCCGCCGATGCCCGCCGCGCCGCCCTTGCGGTCGCCGGTGGACGTGCCCGCGTCGGAGCTCGCGTCCGAGCCGCGTCCGGAGGACCCGCCGGACACCGGGCCGTCGGACGTCGTCGTGCCGGAGTTCCCGCCGATGCCGGAGTTCCCGCCGATGCCGGAGTTCCCACCGGCGCTGGAATTCGTGGTCGCACCGGAGTTCACCGCGGAGTTCGCCGCCGCGCCCGGGTTCGCCCCGGCGTGCGCCGCCGCACCCGACCTCGCACCGGAATCCGCGTCCGCACCGGTCTTCGCGCCCGTGTCGGAGCGCGCGTCCGCACCGGTCTTCGCATCCGCACCGGAGTACGGGTCCGCGCCCGTCTTGGCCCCCGCACCGGAGTCCGCGGTCGCGCCGGTCTTCTCGCCCGAGCCGGACTCGACGCCCGAGCCGGACTTCACGTCCGCACCCGACGACGGGCCGTTCGCGGCCGTCTCGACGCCGCCGGTCTTCCGGTCCCCGGTGCCCGTCCCGTCGTCGCCGGTCCGCTCCGCGCCGCCCTTGCCGTCCTGAGCGGACGGTCCGGTGTCCGCCGGACCGGGGATCTCCAGCGCCTCGGGACCGGGGATCTGCAGCGCCTCGGGACCGGGGATCTGCAGCGTGCCGGGCCCGTCGACGGTGCCTGGGGAGGTGGTGCCGCCGCCGGTGTTCTTGCCGCCGCCGAGGCCGCCGCGGGCGAACGCCCCGAACATGCCGTCGGAGGCGACACCGCCCTTGTCCCCGGTGGCCACGTAGACGAGCGGGTTGCTGCCCGCGACGGAGACGATCTGCGCCGCGCCGTCCGCGAAGCGCCCGAACGCCATCTGCCCGCGGGTGAGGGTCTTCTCGGGCAGCTGGTCGCTCGGGCCGCGGAGCTTGTTGGCCTGGGCGATGTTCTTGTTCATGCCCGCGATGACGTCGTCGACGCTCTTCGCGATGCCGCGCACCGCTCCGGCGGCGGCACCGGAGGCGGCGCCGCCGATCGCGCCGCCGATCATCATGCCCTTGATGGACTCGGTGTTGATGTTGTCGCGGTAACCGGCCGCCTTCTGGATGCCCTGGATGCTCGCGTCCAGACCGCCCATCACGCCGGCGCCGATCGCGGCACCCGCCGCGGGGTATTTGCCGAGCTGCCAGGCCTGGGAGCCCGCGGCCTTCGCCCCGGCCTGCCAGCCACCGGCCTTGATGGCCTGCGGGACGCGCGCGAGCTGCTTGACGATGTTCTGCGCGATCTGCTTGATGAGTTCGCGCAGCAGCGCGGTGATGCCCACCCGCGCGGCGGCGAGCACGGCGGGCACCATGAAGGCGCCGAACAGCGAGGCGATCAGGGAGATGACGGTGGCCAGCGTCATCGCGGTCATCGCCACGAAGAGGATCTTGTTCTTCTGGATGTCGGCGGCCGCGTCCTTGGCCTTGCTCGCCAGGTCGGAGGCGACGGCGACCTGCTGCTCCAGGTATTCGGGCAGCGTGTTCCCGAGGTAGTCGACGGTGGAATCGGCGGTCTCGCCGCCCAGTGCGGCCGAGACGTCGTTGCTGGCGGAGAGGAGCCGCTGCCGGGTCAGCTCGGCCCGTTCGGCGTACTTGCTCAGCGCGTCGTGCAGTTCCTGGAGCCCGCCTTCGTTGCCTTCCGGCCACTCCATTCCCAGGGTGATCTTGAAGAACTTCTGGAGCTGGTCCGGCAGTTCCGTGGTCTCGTAACGCCCGCTCAACGCTGTTGCACCAATCATGTGGATCGAGTGATGGCGCGCTCCACTTCCGAAAGGGCGAGACGAAAGGAATCGGGCACGACGAATGGAGCCGCGCAGATGGGTCGCGGCCTCGCCGGTCAATTCCCCGGACGCTGCGATTCGATGGAGGCGGCGGCAACGCTACCTAACCGGAGGCGCATCCGATCCGGTGGTCGACCAGCGCGGAGGGGTGCGGCGGAATTGTGGCTCCGGGGCGGGAATAGCCAGTTCAGGAGGATCCTGCGCGTGCTTTCCGGGACTTGCGGAACCCAGTAGTCTCATTGTAGGTGCACGAATCGAGGGCGTTCCGGGATCGTTGCCACGGCTCGCGCATTATTCCGTTCGTACGAACGCGGGTTCGTCCGTTCTGGCGGCCGAAACCATCTTCGGTGCACTGCGAACGGTCGAACCGGTTGCGCCGTCGAGGTCGCGCCCCGCGGGTGGTGCGCGGTGTCCTGCTGTCAATTGCCGGCACCGTTCACGTGCTGTTTCCGCGAATGCCGCCGCCCCGATCGGGGTGCTCGCGGCGGCGCATCGGCGCCCGGCGGTGTGCCACTGCGCCGGCCCCGTCGCCCGGTGGAGGTGTTCGGCTGATCGGACCAGCGCCGCGGCCGTGGGTGCGCGGTTCGCTGTGATCATGGGCACATGCGTCCGAATGGCGGTATGGGATCGACTTGAGAGCGGTGGTACCCGAATGGGCTAGCCGCAGGTACCGCCGAGTTCGGCGGCGCCTGCGGCTGGCTGGGCGGTGGTCGGGTTCGTGGTTCGTCCCGCGCGGGGAGCGTGCCGATCAGGATTCCGGCAGCTCGGTCTGCTTGCGGCGGGGCATGGCCAGGCGCCCCTTGGTGACGGCCAGCATGATCAGGCACAGCAGGGTCATCGAGATCAGCGCGTCGACCTCGCCCTCCGAACCGAAGGCGGCGACCTTGAGCCCGGAGGCGGTGTTGATGCCGGCGTGGGCGATCACCACCGCGAGCAGGCTGCCTCGCGAGAAGTTCCAGACGTTGCCCATGGCGACGCAGAGGGTGACCACGAGCATCACGTAGATCGGGATGGACATGCCGGCCTGCGAGGTGCCCTGGATCTCCCACAGCGGGGCGTGCCACACGGCCCAGATGATGCCGAGCATCACGTTGGAGGCGAACGGCGACACCACGGACTGGAGCCGGGGGAGGGCGTAGCCGCGCCAGCCGAGCTCTTCGTTGCCGCCGCCGACCAGCGCGATGAACAGGAACGTGGTGGGCGCGCTGAGCAGTGCGGCCTGCAGCGCGGCGTCGTCGATCTCCCCGCCGCTCAGCAGCAGGTGGAACATCCCCGACACCATGATGAACAGGCCGGGAACCAGCGCGAGCAGGTAGGGCAGGACGCCGCCGCGCCCCCGCGGGGAGTACCGCCGGAACATCGCGCCGACGCCCGCCTTGCCCTGCGTCGCCGCGGTGACGATCACGGAGGCGGTGGCCGGGCCGAAGCTGCCCACGATCACGAAGGGCATCGGGTTCATGCCGGGGAACAGCTTGCTCGCGTACCAGATGCCCCAGGAGATGCCGAATGCGAGGAGGAAGAAGGCGGCGAGGCCGCGGGCCGGGAGGGTCCTGGTGCGGGCCAGGTCGGCGGTGTCGTCGGTGAGCTGCTGCGTGGGCGCATCGGTGATCATGTGGAGAACCATACACTGTAGGAGTACTCTCATACAACGTATGTCTCAACTATGCTGGATCTATGTCCGACACACCCCCTGAACAGCACGTGGACAGCGTCTTCTACCGCCCGCCGCGCAAGCGCCGCACCGAATCACCGCTGAGCCGGGACCGCATCGTCATCGCGAGCGTCGCGCTGCTCGACCGGGACGGGGCGAGCGCGCTGACCATGCGCAAGGTCGCGGCGGAGCTGGACGTGCACGCGACGAGCCTCTACTGGTACGTGCAGCGCCGCGAAGACCTCATCGACCTGGCGCTGGACCACGTGCTGGCCGGGCCCGCGGGCGACCTCCCCGGCGACGACGTGCCCTGGGACGAGGTCGTGCTGCGCGTCGCGAAGCAGTACTACGACGCGTTCGCCGCGCACCCGTGGGCCGCCGGGTTCGCGGGGACGCGGCCGCTGATCGGGCCGAACGCGATGGCGCTGGCCGGGCGGATCATCGCCGCGCTCACCGAATCCGGTGGCACGGAGAAGGACCGGATGATCGCCGCCACCGCCATCTCCCAGCAGGTCCTCGGCGCGGCCACGACCGCCGTCGTCGCGCGCGGCTTGTCGAACGCCCCCGCGGAGGACTACGCCGCGGCCGTGGGCACGCCGCAGACGCTCGACATCTGGCTCCCGTCCTTCGACGACGTGCTGACCCTGCTGGTCGACGCCATCCGCACTCGCCTGAACACCACCGAGACCGCGGACTGATCGCCGGGTCTCGGCCGTTCCTCGTCAGCGGTGAAGCCACAGACCAACGACCACCTGAGCAACTCGCGCCGGCGCTGATCGCCCGTCTTTGAGCCTGCCCGGCGGATCTTGTCGGTTTCCTGTCAGCGGCGAAGCCGCTGAGCCGACGACCACCAGAGCAAGCCGACCACCCGCGGGTTCTCAGCGGCTTCCTCGCGAGGACAGCGATTTCACGTGTGGCGGAGCCACTCGAGAAATCGATCCCGCAGCGAGGAAGCCGCTGAGGTTCCGCCACCCCAGCCCTAAGCAGCAGGAGTGGACGGCCGCGAACGACGAATAGGTTGCAGGTTCCACCAGGTCAGGCAGCGCCACGCCCACTCCAACGGCCCGTAGCGGAAGTGCGCGAGCCACAGCCTGCTCCACACCGCCTGCACCGCGATGACCGCGACGGCGAACCCGAGCATCGTCCACCAGGAGCTGGAGTCCGCCAGCCCGATCAGCCGTCCGGCGCTCACCATCAGCAGCGTCGCGCTCACGTAGTTGGTCAGCGCCATCCGCCCCAGCGGTTCCAGCACCGCCGAGATCGGCCGCCCGGCCCGGGTCCGGAGCAGCAGCGCCAGCCCGCTGCTGTACGCGGTGGCCAGGCACAGCCCGGCGACCACGGTGGTCAGCGCGAACCCGAGGTCGCGCGGGCCGTAGAGCTGGGTGAGCAGTGCGGGCACCGACAGCCCGGCCGACACCGCGAACACCACCGCCAGCTGGTTCCGCCGCGCGTGCAGCGTCTGCGGGATCTCGTAGCGGGCGAGGGCGTAGCCGAGCACCAGCGCGCCGGGCACCGGGCTGATCGGGAGCACCAGCGCCACCAGCAGGGCCGCCCACCGCGGCGCGAAGCTCAGCGGCAGCAGCAGCGCGACCCCGAGCACGCCGTAGAACAGCAGGTACTCGCCGGGGTGCAGCAGCTGGTGCAGGCCGCCGAGCGGGAACAGCACGGCCAGCCGGCGCGCCAGCAGCAGCCGCGGCCGGGGGTGCTTGCGGGCGGCGCGCTGCAGGAAGATGCCGAAGCCGATCCCGAACAGCAGCGCGAAGATCACGTTGAACCGGTACTGCACGAACAGGTCCAGCGCGCGCCGCACCGGCGCTTCGACGCCGCCGACCTCGCTCGGCATGCCCAGCACGTGCGGGATGTTCACCAGCAGGATGCCGAACAGCGCGAAGCCGCGGAGCGCGTCGAGCGTCGTCACCCGTTGCCCGGAGGAGCCGCCGGGCGCCCGGGCCGGTACGGCGGGCACCTGGACGGCGATGGGCACTGTGTCCTGCGCGTCCGGTCGGGTGAGCCGCCGGGTGGCGGACCACGGGTCGGCGCCGGGGTGCGGGGCGCTGTCTCGCATCGGATCACTTCTTCGCGGCTCGGTTTCCAGGAACCGGGCGCGTCGTCCCGCCCGGCCCGAGCCAAGTTAGGGATCCGCGGCACCGCGGTGATCGTCTTCCGAGCCGACCCCGCCTACGACTTTCGGGTATGGCCGGGAGAACGGCCCGTTCGCCCGCTCCGGTCGGGCGGGTGGGCCGTTCACGTCTGGGGGGGGGGGGGGGGGGGGCCGCCGGGGGGGGGCCCCCCCCG